>CAYJDU010000008.1:0-16586 GCA_964369035.1 uncultured Methanomassiliicoccales archaeon
GAACGCTCAAGTGTCAAATTCTGTCATTTTCAGAATCAAGTGTCGAGCTCAGGATATAAAGTATCTCGTTGATGCTCGGAATCCATTCTATGAAGTTTTGTAGACTATCTTGATGCAGTACGGTATTGTGACCGTGATTATTGCTCGATGACATCTTGCCCATGATAAGGTTGGAAATAAATTCCAGCCACCTTACTATCCCTTCCCACACCGCCTGAGGAGAAGGTTACCAACAGGCACGTTCAGTATCATCATCAATTGTTGTTCAATTGTGTGTTTTTCTTAAGTGCTGTTAAAGTTAGCATTTTTTAGTGCACATTTTAACGTACAAGGGAAAGAACACGGTCCGGCGTACTTCATAAAATCGATTAACTATAATTAGAAGGATTATGACAATAAAAACTAACTAAGCAATGGCATCACGTTGTTATTTTTAGAATCGTTGATCAATACCCAGTGAAATCTGTGAATTGATACGCGAGAGGAAGCCATTCAACGACTGGTTGTAATGGGGCCGAGGCCCCATTCCAATCAGGAGGACGGGATTAAACACAGATTCGCCTACCGCACGGCTTTTTTTCAATCTATGCTTCACCCCATTGCGGATGCAAAAGCACCTCTCGCGTAATATTGCGATTAAATAGACATTTAAATAATTTTAGATAGGAAGGGACCAGTTTCGGCACGATCCAGATAATTTTTTATTAGAAAAATTGCGATAAAATCCCCAGTCGAGATATCAAGCCAAAATTGAACAATGTATTATTTTAATCGCAATAATCGTATCACAATCATTGCTTAATCTCTTTCATCGGCCGAGATAGAGCCATCATTCTTGTTTCTCTCTCGCATCTCATGATATCTTCGTACCAATGGCTTCAATCCGCATTCCTGAAGACACTCGTATGAGGTTATCTTGTAGTTGCGCTTATTGTGTTTACCTGTAGGTATCGAACGGAGTTCTTCTTGAAAATACCGGTCAATTATTTTTAGAGACGCATCGGTGGTTAAAACAGGGAGATACCAAATGTCCCAGGACAGTTCCCCGCTGTCGCCATAACCATAGAATTTACGGTTCATTATGGTGATAGAGCCTTTAATCCCCTTCTCGGAGGTCAGATCGTTATCGAGATACCATTTCCTGGAGGATCTACATCTGCGACTTATCTTTCCCTTTATTTTCTTTATTGTCTTGGGACAAAGGTCTATGTTATCTTTAGAAATACGGAAACCGAGAAAATCAAACGGCTCTCCGGGTTCGTAATATATATTTTTGTCTGGATTAATTTCTAGCTTCCTCTCTTTGATGAAATTGTATAGGATCTCTCTTGCATCGGACAGCTTCTTTTCAGAAGAAGTGGCCAACAATATGTCATCAGCATACCTGCAATAGATTATGTCGGAACCATCGAAAATACGATCTAAACCGTCCAGATATAAATTAGCCAGAAACGGGGAGACTGGCATTCCAGCCATCGCCCCTTTAGGTTCATGGATTACGTCTCCCTTCCACAATGATTCATCATTGTCAAGGAGCTTCTTGAACATGTTATAAAGTGGTTCATCGTCTAATAGAACACGACGAAGGTCGTCCAAAAGGATGTCGACATCGATGCTGTTAAAGTAATTGTGTATGTCAGTTTTCAGAATGAACATTTTGTCTAGATCTTTCAGATGATACAATCTTTTTACAGCGTCCTTGCTACCGGTGCTAGAACGATATGAATATAGATTGTCTGAGAAGATATGATCGTAATCACGTAACAAAAATCCGAGTAGTTTCAAGGAAATCTTCTCAAAACGATTAAACGTATACACAACCCGTATTTTTGAAGAATTCAATTTAGATATCTCTATGCGGTAAGGAATAGGAAAGACGTGATCTCCAACTGATAGTTCTTGAAGAATGCGTTGTGTTTCGGGATCACCCAGTAACGTTAGCATTTCATCCAGTTCTGGCTGTGAAATTTTTTGGACATTCCGCTTCTTGGAAACGAATGACGATATTGTGTCTGGTTCCGATAACTTTTTTAGTAAAGACATATGACCCCTTGTAAGATAGTTTATTGTTCAACGACAAGTGGAGATTCTCTGTTACTGCACTATACTCATATGTAAAAGTAGTAAGCGTTCAGAAGATAATTCTCTCGGTATTTCTGAGCAAGTTTCAACAGCATATTCTTAACTGGCTTTATTTCCGTTTTACCGGTTGTGAATTTCTCTAACGTATTATGGAAACGTTTTATTTCGGATTCGGAAGCCTTACCGTTCATATATCCCCAGGCATGCTGTGCCGCATTTACGGCGTTGTTCACGGTGATCGGAGTTTCTAGTGATCTCTCGATCAAACTGTACATCTCCAGGGCGGGATATGACGTTTTGTCCTGGAGCTGTTTCCTGATAACGTAATACTTATCGGGAGCCCTCTCCATAACAGAGTATTTGTAGCGTGCCCACTCGGAATCAAGCGCTTTGATGCCTCTCTGAGAGACGCAGTTGATACATTTCAATGCAGAAAGGTTCTTGTCCTTTACCTCGAGCATTATGTCCGTACCGGTACCGGAAACCTCTCGATAGAAATCTAAGAACTCGTCGATCCTTATGGATTCGGAATGAGCGCCCCGCCTCTTGTCGGAGTTCTGTTGGGAATAGTGAACCTTCTGCGGACCGTCTTCTTTAGTCCAGGTCTCCTGGCACTTCTCGATCCATTCCACATCTTTGCATGATACGTCAACGGGATTCACTGCATTGTGCAGGTTGTCGTACACTGCGGGCATTCCTGCTGCGGATGCGGTATAAAGCACATCTTTGATGTTGAACAGCCTGTCGTCGTTTTCCAGCACCAACCGTTTCTTGACCGCAGGAGCGAGAAGTTTATATCGGGATATGAAATGCTCCTTGGCACGTTCTTTGTCGCCGTAGGCGCCTCCAAGGTGGAGTATCATCTTATGCTCGGGACCTACTCCCAGGGAATCTAGGAATTTAGCGTGATAATCAAGGTCCTTTGATGCTCGCTCTGCAACCGATTCATCGATAGAATTGAGTACTGTGTACTGGCCGGGATGCATGGACACCCTCATTCCTGCCTTACGGATCTTTTCCCCGATGGATTCAAACTTTTCTGAATAATGTTTTTGCCATGGCAGTTCTTCCGCCAGACTCGAACCGAAAGGAATGATGTCCGATGATATCCGAAAAAGTTTTATGTCATTTCTTATGTTATATTCAATCATCTTGCCTAGTGAATCAAGATTGTGTCCTATCAGGGAAAGTAATTGCTCTTCACTTGCATTTTTCATCAGGCAGGTTTTCATGTTGCTGCCGGGCACGGCTATTGCAAGGCATGCATAACCGATGCTCATACGCCGTCCCTTCTGTGATTTCTTTCCATAACGGGGGATATAACTGTACATGATAATAAAATTCATTAAAGAGTCGCCTAAGTCAGAGATCGATTTCATTGCATACGGGGGCGGTGGCAGGACGTTTACCCAGGTTTACTGTATGATGTCCGATGATAAAATTATTGAAAGTGATTTCAGAGTATTCGGCGGTATCGAAGAAACTATCTCAAATATGTGATGTCACTTGACAGAATCATATTTTTTGCAACAGGATAAGATGTCTGAATATAGTCGCGGTTTCCTGCTATCAGACGACTTCAGATAAAGAAGGGGATATTCAAAATGGGAAATCTGGAAACTTCGAAATAAATGTTTCTGGCTCATTAGAATAAATGATACGGGAGCGCTCGAAGGTCCGATTCAAACCGATACTCATGATGCGTTTTATTGCTGAAAGGCAAACCATAAAACCCGTCATTGACATCAACCACATATATGGGGCTCGAAAGCGATATACTGCAGGAAATCGGCGATGATATCTATAGATTCGATAAATTCAGGGAGGCCAACACCAAATTTGCCCGCGGAGAAATCAGTGTCAAGGAGTATAAGGGCATCTCGGGAAGATACGGCAGCTATGCACAGAAGGGCAGGAAGACGCACATGGTGCGCCTGCGCCTGGCAGGAGGGGCAATATCCAAGGAGAAGCTGAGATTCATTGCAGATTTTATATCCAAATACGACGTAGGAAAGGTCCACATCACAACGTGCCAGGCTATCCAATTACACGATCTTTCAGGGGAGCAGGCATGCGGCCTGGTGGAAGACGCCTGCGCTAACGGCATAATCACAATAGGTGGAGGGGGCGATTATCCACGCAACATAATGTCTTCTCCGCTTTCCGGTGTGGAGGCGGGCGAGTCCTTCAATGTGCTTCCTTACGCAGAGGAAGTGGAGAGATATCTTTTGAGCATAGTCGACGAGATCAAGTTGCCGCGCAAGCTGAAGGTGGGCTTCTCCAATTCCATTGCCAACGAGACCCATGCCACGTTCAGGGATTTGGGGTTTATGGCAAAACCTGACGGAAAGTTTGATGTTTACAGCGCCGGAGGGCTGGGCAAAGAGCCGAAGATGGGACTTATCGTCGCAGAAGATGTGGACCCGTCCGAGACGCTCTATTGCGTTAAAGCAATGGTGAATATTTTTGTGAAGTATGGAGATCACGACAACAGGTCAAAGGCTAGGACCCGCTATATGCAAGACACTCTCGGAAGAGAGGTATATGTGAATGCTTACAGGCAGGAGTTCGAGGCGGCCCTGGCACAAGGCGGAATGGACATCAGCATCGATGATATTTCTGTGGACAAGAAGGGATACGGTACTGCAGAGGGGAAGAGGATACGCCCCCAGAAACAGGACGGGTTGTATTACGTTTCCTATCATCCCATCGGCGGAGATCCCGTGCCGTCGAAGCTGGGGGAGATATACGATACGATAAGGAATATGCCACAGGTCGGTTTGCGTACATCTCCGGACCAGACACTCTATGTGATAAATTGTACCGCTGAGGAGGCGGAAAAGGTAGTCTCTGTAACAGGAGATGGGGCAGAGACACTTTTTGAATCATCCGTATCATGCGTAGGCGCCGACATATGCCAGCAGGGAATTAGAGACTCCCGGAGGCTGCTTGACGAACTCGTGGGAATGTCAAGGAGGAACGGGTTCTCCGACGGGGTGCTTCCAAGGGTGAAAATATCCGGGTGTGGCTCTTCCTGCGCTTCTCATCAGGCGGGGGTCATCGGCTTCCAAGGGACGTCTATAAGAGAGGACGGGAAGTCCGTGCCTGCGTTCTCTGTGTTCGCTGACGGATCTCATATAGCGGGTGAGGAGAGGTTCGGCAATTCCATCGGGAAGATGAGGGAGAGCGACATCCCGTTGTTCCTGGAGAATGTAGGGGAGGTGGTCAGTGCCGCAGGAACGGACTACAGATCGTGGTTTGATTCTGATAGGGAGGTGTTCATGGAGATAGCTGGCAGGTATGTTGCTGGGGATTAAAGAGTAAAACTAATCCTGAACCGAAATGATGTTTACGGAGGTTCAAATGCTCCCTGCCCCCGATAACGTGAAAGATGCCGATTGTAATGTGTGATCAGCTCAGCACGTCGGACATCTCGTACACGATTCCTTTCTTCTGCGAAACGACCCACTTTGCGGCCATGACGGCTCCGCCAACGAAGATCTCTCTCGAATGAGCCTGGTGACGTACTTCGATGCGCTCTGAGTTACCGATGAACATCACAGTATGGTCGCCGATGATATCTCCGCCTCTAATAGCATGTATGCCGATCTCTTTGCCACGGGGGCATAGTCCTTCTCGTCCGAAGGCGAACTCTTTACCGCCCATCTCTTTGCCGATTATCTCGGCTGCGGTCATTGCGGTACCGCTAGGTGCATCCTTCTTTTGATTATGGTGAGCTTCTATAATCTCCACATCGTAACCGTCGCCGAGATACTTGGCGGCATTCTTGATGAGTTTGAAGAAGACTCCTACGCCGATAGAATAGTTAGATGATATCACAGCGGCAACATTGTTTTTTATGACTGCTTCCGTGATGTTTGTTTTCTGCTCTGCCGTCAACCCTGTGGTCCCGATAATAAGATTAACCCCAGCATTGGCGGCAACGGGCGCGTTCACGGCGGTGGCCGGGGCGATGGTGAAATCGATAAGTACGTCAGTTTTTGTAATCTTTAAAACAGACGACAGGTCTTTAGAATCTGAGACTGGAACGTTTAGTTTTCCTGTGCCGATGGTCTCGCCGACATCCTTGCCTATGTTGACGAGGTCGAAAGCCGCCGATAACGTCAGACCGTCCGTAGCAAGGATGCGATGAATGATTAGATTACCCATTTTACCGCAGGCGCCGACGAGCGCGACCCTGATATCGCTCATTCGAACACCCCTTTTATGGGCCTTACGTCCAAGCAGTGTTCGAGTTGAAGGGATGAGGTGATCGTATTGAACAATCTGGTGATGCATTCTTTATTCATGATAAATCGGAACACAATCCGAACAGGAATATTTAACGGATGCGTGGGAGAGGTGGAATGACGCCACTATTAGTCTCGAAGTGAATAATGGAGTTAGAGTGACCAGACAGGCTCTTCTCATCTAACACTATTAAAACTTCAGCGTCGATATCAATCACTCATATCATTCAAACTCGAGGTAAATCATGGATGCCCAAAAACTTAAAGAAACCTGTATCGAATCCTGCGACCAGCTTTATAACTATTTCACTGAGAACCGAAGAAATGATTATGGCCTGATTGTGAACGAGGTCCTAAATTACGACATTCTTAGTGATGGATACGTTACGTTACACACAGAGAACAAAGTATTGGATGCGACAGGGTCGAAATTGGTCATCAACGGAAGGACGTACGATGAATCCGAGATCAATTTCGAGTATTTCGACGGCATCCACAAGACGGTAACGATAAGACCCTCGGCTGAGATATTCGATGCTTTTTTGACAGCTAATAATAAAAACTTCTCCCTGAAGGACAAGGCAAAGATTCAACTCACAACAGATCTGAAGTGGTTGATCAAAAGGACCAGAAGCTACTACGAGTCCTTCGGTGACATGATCGGTTATCCGAAGATAGAACCTCACTTTGAGAGGGGAGAATATGAGTTCCCCAAAGGCGTAGAACCGTCATCTCAACAGGAAGACATCGTCGACACGGTCCTCAACTCTAAGATGTCTTACATATGGGGGGCACCCGGTACCGGAAAGACCCAGTACGTTCTTGCAACGGCGATCCTAGCATATATCAGAAAGAACAAGCGCGTGGCCGTCCTGGCGCCAACGAACAACTCATTGGAACAGGTTTTAAGAGGATTACTGAAAATATTGCAGAACGAAGATCCTGATGGCAAGGTCATAGATCTCAATAAGGACGTCCTGAGGATAGGGATAGCCACAAAGGAGTTCATCGAAGAATATCCTTCGATATGTGAGAGGAAAGGCATATCAAAGGAAATAGAAAATAAGGAACAGACGATCAGACTTCTTAGGGACGTACTCTACGAGAAGTCGTCTGAAATGCTGAAACCAAGTTTCGATCAGCTGGATATGCTGATACCTCAGATGGATAAGGCTAACGCATATCAGAAGAGACAGTTGATGGATCAGATAGATCCATATCTCGATGAGATCAAAGGTGTTCTGAAGATAGGTGCTAAATTCATCGATATTGCGGATTCGATCGATGAATATGATATTGTAAGGAAGGTCGCCAGTATCAGATCATATCTTTATGATCGGCCTAGGCCGGCATCGGAATTGGTAGAGTTCCGTGACTGGGACCTAACGAAGGTGGTCGACGAACTGAATATTCTATTGGAAGAGAAAGATGAGCTAGATTCCCAATCCACACAGGCAAGGGCCACCAGTGCGAAAATCATCGCAATGACCCCGCAGACGATGATGGGACGGTTCGGTCCCGAAGGTATAGGAGGTATGCACAAGATCGATATCGATCATATTTTCGTTGACGAGGTAGGATACTGCTGTGCCATAAACATCCTTCCGTTATTCGCATACGGAGTCCCCATAACTATGTTGGGGGATCACATGCAACTACCTCCAGTGCGTGAGGTCGATGAAGATATCCTAATGAAAGCCGCTACGCTTGGAGAGACGGGCGATACGAATGACAAGCTGCACAATATGCGCTATGCGTTCATGTGGGGTCAGTCAGCGATCCACGTCGAAGGTTATCTGGCCAATGATCTGAATCATGTTATGGCCACATATTTCTGTGATGCTGAACCCTTCTATGACGTAATGAAAAGAAAGGACCTCACGATATCATACAGGTTCGGTAACAACCTCGCCGAGATTTTAGATAAGATGGTATACAATATCGGGATCGCAGGCGTATCGAGAGATCCCTTGGAAATCGTCTGTATCGATGTAAGGTGCAATGACAGGGTGGACAGGGCGAACAAGTCCGAAGCCACGGCCATCAAGAAATATATCGAAAAGGAAGGTCTTGAGGAGGGTGAGTACATCGTTCTTACTCCATACAAGAAACAGATGCGTGCGATCGGCGAGCTTTGTATCGATATAAAGGATGACATTACTGTAGTACACAGGTCCCAGGGGAGGGAATGGGACACGGTCATACTGAGCATAGCTGATAACGGTGAAGCAATATCCAGATCATCAACCGGCAATCCTCTTATATTTACGACATCCAAGGGGCAACACGGGCTTAAAGTGATCAATACTGCCGTCTCCAGGGCCAAGAAGAAATTGGTCCTCGTATGTGATAAGAATTTCTGGACAAAACAGGATGACGAACTGATCGGAATGATTGCTGAAAATGCCGACATGACAATATCGTTCTGAGGGTTAAAATGAAAAAGATGGCCTGCTTATACGGGATTAAGAAGTACGTCGTCAAATTCGATCCTAAAAAGAGTCTGTATTATGGATTGAACCCATCGATTATGTCTCTAGATTATCTTCCATATTATTCCACGATCGACGATCCCGTTATCAAAGATATCGCAAGACAGCTGAACGAACAGATAGAGATCGATGACGTCTTTTACAGAGCCACCGTCGCACTGGCACTTGTTCAACAGAACATAAAATACGTTAGCGATGAGAGCAGGTTCGGAAGAGATGTCTGGGAGTTGCCCATATATACAGTAACGGAACGCATGGCTGATTGTGATGGAATGGCAAGCCTCTATACCTCTATCGCCTACAATATGGGCATCGACGTTATCACGGTCGTTGTTACTGGGCATATGCTGTCTGCCGTTTGTCTTAGAGGGCATGGAAAGTATTACGAATACGACGGAAAGAAATATTATCATATGGAAACAACTGCAAAATTGCCGGCCGCAGGAAGGTATTGGGATAATCCAGAAACCTATTGCATGGCCGAACCTTTGGTGCCTATCGATGAGTTCAGATCGATGTTGTCATACAAGATATGAGCGTAAGATCTCAATTATAGGAATGCACCTAACGTTACTGAGTTCTTTCAAGTTTAAATTTTCGAACACAATCGTCTATTGATATGAAGTAGACCACAGGAAATCGATTCATCTATGTGGCTGTTGAGATCAGCGGAATTATGTGGTAACGTTTTTAATATCCAGCATCATGCACTAACGTGGGTTAGGACTGCAGTTTTTTTGGTAAAAAAAATACCTGCATCATCTGTGAGAAGCGTGATGGTGTGATTCAGATAATAGATGGTTTAGTTTGTAAGTCATGCATGCCTGTTGAATTATTATCTCAGGCCGAGACGGTAAAAAAGTATAGAATTATCATATATTATCGGACGCATAGTAATTGGGCATCTTGTGAAAGTACCGAATATAAACCTGTAAATATCGGAAGTTCTGAAGATCGCAGTATGGCCATTACCATGGGCAGCTCGGTAATTTTGGCCGATGAGTTGAACGAACAAATCAGAACATCGGACAGCATCGATCTTGTAGTTTCTTTCATCATGTTGTCCGGACTGAATCTTTTGATAGATCGGTTGGCTGAATTCACTCGCAAAGGTAAGCTCAGAGTGATCACTACATCATATATGGGTGGAACCGAATACATTGCGCTAAAGGAGCTATTTAATCTGCAGAATGCCGAGGTTAGGGTGGAGTTAGATCCGCAGTTTTCGCGCCTTCATGCAAAGAGCTTCATATTTTTAAGAAATTCTGGTGAGAGTACGGCGTATGTAGGTTCCGCCAACATTTCAAAATCCGCCCTTACCAGTGGTGAAGAATGGGTTGTTAAATTACGGGAACAGGATGTTCCACTAGTTATTGAGGATTTAAAGAAGGGTTTTGATGCCCTCTGGAACTCTGGGCGCTTCAAACCCGTTACAGAAAAGGACCGTGCTGTCATCGAGGCTGCACTCGAGCACAGCGAGATGTGATATTAATGACAATGAATCTGGAGCTGACATTCAGTCAGAAAATAAATTATGCGGTGTATCAAAATAATCTGGATGCCATTTCTACTGCAGTAGCGGTAAACGACGGAGAAGACAGAGATAATGTAACGTTCAGAATAACTTCTGTACCGAAGTTTTTCGAAGATGTTGAATGTAAGATCGCTTCCATAAATGCTAGTGAATCTACAAATATACTGGAGCTTTCATCATTTCGGTTTATTCTCGATGTCGATTTCATATCTCAAATTTCAGAAAGTGTAACTGCCAGAGTAACATTTGAAGCTTTAGATTCAGAAAAAAACATCTTGGGATCGACACTTGAAGAGGTCACAGTTCTTCCATATGATTATTGGCCGGGATGCGACATACCAGAAATGATCGCTTCATTTGTAACTCCTAATGCTTCTTCTCTAGCCACAATTCGTTCCATGGCTTCCGATATCCTCTATACTTGGGACATGAAATCTTCACTAGAGGGGTATCAGAGCGAGGATAGAAATCGTGTTCTTGCGTTAGGTGCTGCGGTATACGCAGCACTGGAGTGGAACAACATCAACTATGTGAATCCTCCCGCAAAATTCGAGGTAAAGGGTCAGAGGGTGCGCTTAGCGGATGAAGTTCTATCTAATCGTGAGGGAACGTGTATCGATCTAGCAGTACTGTATGCATCAATTCTTGAGTCGATTGGATTGAACACGATGATATTTTTTGTACAGGGGCACGCATTTGCAGGATTCTGGCTTGTAGATGAGTATAATGTGGATATCGTTTCATGGGATAGTGCCTCCATCACGCGTATGATTCGTAATAATGAGATATGTGCAGTAGAGTGCACTGCGTTCACTAACACTGTTTCAATTCCATTCGACCAGGCATGTAGCAAAGCATTATCGATTCTCGAAATCGCTGAAAATTTCATTTGCACCGTCGACATCAAAAGAGCGCGTTCGCGGATCACGCCCATTCCTGTTCGCAAGATGGTCGATGGTCAATGGGTAATCGAACGTGAAAAAAGCTCACAATCTACAGTTGCACCAAAACCGCTTAGAGCAACCTACACTTCATTCAGCAAAAGACCGTTGACCAAGATCGACAAATGGAAGCGTGATCTCCTTGACATTACTAATAAAAACAACATGATCTCTATGAAGCAGGGAACTAAAGTAATGCCTTTACTTATCAAGGATGTCTCTCATTTTGAAGATCTTCTTGCTGACGGGTCGGAATTTACTATTTTCTCTAAACCGCAGGAATGGGATGGGACAAAAATATACAACGAAAAACCATTCGAATCAGAAAATTTTATTGGAAACTATGCATTTTCATCAGCATCCGAGCTTTCCAGGAAAAGACTTAGGTCTCCTATGACGGATACGGATATGGAGAAGTCGCTCAGGTCGATTTATCGCCTTACCAATAAAGAGATGGAAGAGTGTGGATGTAATCCATTGTTTGTTGCGATCGGAATTCTCAGATGGTACGAGGGAAAGAGCAGCGGTGTTGCACGTTATGCTCCATTGATCCTTATACCCGCAGAACTAAAGAAGAAACAGACGTTTTTTGCGTTAAATAAACTTGACGAGGATGCAGTGTTCAACGTGACACTTTTCGAAAAACTCCATCAGGAATACGAATTAGATATTCATAATATCAATCTTCCAATGGATGATGATGATGGAGTCAATGTAGATCAGGTGCTACAAGTCGTTCGTCAAAAAATCAGTGGACTCGAAGGCTGGGAAGTTCTAGAGGGTGCAGCTATCGGCGTGTTCTCATTCAGTCAGTTCGCGATGTGGAACGATTTAAGTGATAATATCAACACGTTCGAAAAGAGTAAAATCGTAAAGAGTTTGATTGATGGAGTCCCGTATCCGGCAGATAAGGATTTCGATAAAGATGCCGATCCGTATGACCTTTGTCTAACGGTACCTGCCGATAGTTCTCAGATAAAAGCAGTTAGGGCCGCCGGCAATGGGAAAACTTTTGTTATGCACGGTCCCCCGGGGACGGGAAAATCACAGACGATCACCAATATGATAACTAATTCTCTGTATCACGGGAAGACGGTTCTTTTTGTGGCGGAGAAGCGTGCAGCTTTAGAGGTTGTTCAGAAGCGCCTGGAGGAAGTCGGCATTGGAAATCACTGTCTGGAACTTCACTCAAAAAAGACAGTAAAGTCAAAGGTTATCGATCAACTCAGAAAGTCATTGGAACAGTGTAAATCGTACGATAGCGAGAAAGAAAATAGACTAATGGCAAACATCATCGCTCTTCGTCAGAAATTGGATGTTTATGTGAAAGAACTTCATATGAAACGTGCCTTTGGTCTAAGTGCATATGAGTGCATATTAAGATATGAGACATTTGACGTGGAGGGAGCTGTAGATTTTAGTTTACCTTCAGGGTATACCTTTGGAAACGAAGAGGACCTTATCGATGTTGAAGAGGCGGTCCTCAATGCGAAAAATGCGTATTTGAAGGTTCAGGATCTGAATATAGAGGTTCTGAATCATATAGGTAAAACTACAATATCTGCATCGATTCAAAGCGATTTTAAAGACCGCATCGACGAATTGAATGCAGTTGCATCAGACTTTGAAAAAAAGAGAAAAGAGTTATTAAGTTACGGACTTCCGATTGACATCAATGATCAGACATTAAGGAACAAGTTATTCATTACGCTCCTTTCAATGGATGCCAAGATCGTTAAAGACTCAGATTTAATGTCGATCCCTAATAAACTTTCCGATATTCTCAAATTATTCTCATCACTAATTAAAGAAATGGAAAAGTTCCATTCTATCGAAAATTTCAATCTTATCAAGGATTTAAAGCGCATTAAATCACTTACAGCCGATATAGGGACGAAGTTGAATGCTGCAAAGGATAAGGGCTACATTTCTGTGAATTCAATGTTATTCGAGTCGGTCAATATCTGCAAAAAATATAGTGATATTATACTCAGACACAATAGAGATCTTGAGATTATATCCAAGCAATGGAACAAAGGCGTCTACGAGTTCAATGAAATATATCCGGTGGGCCCTAATTGGATCGATGTGGGATCAAAAGGCTTCTTTGGAAAAAGAAAGGCAAGAAAAGAGTTCATGTCCAGGATCTATGCACAGTTGCGTGACCCCTCAACAAAGTTTGAAGATCTCTCCGTAACCGTTAATATCATTTCTGAGATCGCCCCAGATATTTTTAGCGCCTCTTCGATTCCTATGTCTTTTAGTGAGTCTGTGGGTCAAATAAATGTAGAGCTGGAAAAGATCCAAAAGGTTGTAAATTCTGCTGAAAAAGCAATAGAATTAATGGGCGACCTTCAAGTGTCTCCTGACGATTTTGCATCTCTATATGACAAAAGTTTTTCATCTAAGGATGTAAAAATACAGGCGGATGGTGCATATGAAGTATGGTTGAACGTCCGTTCAAAATTCAAGACGTTTGCTCGTACAGATTTAGAATTATCCGATCCTTCCGACAGCATTAGATTTTGTAATGAACTGCTTCCACACATTGGAGATATGTTTGATTGGGTCAATTGGAATTATTACGCGGAGAAACTCAGCAATCGTGGATTGTCAGAAGTCATTAATAGCATAAAATCTGGAATAGATGAAGGCCTTCTGATTAAATCTGTTTATAGGTCCATATACAAGCATTACATCACAATATGTCGTCAGGATTCGGAACCATTGAGATCATTCAGCGCTAACACATTTGAGGGCTGGATATCGCAGTTTAAGAAATTGGATTCTACGTACACGACTTTAAATAGAAACATCTTGAAGTATAATTTATCTCAGAATGTTCCCAATAATTTGGATTATTCTTCCAACGGGACCGAAACCTATATTCTATACAGGGCGATCAATAGCTCTCGAATAAGGAAATCTATTAGAACGTTACTTAGTGAAATCCCCAATATTTTACCAAGAATCTGCCCATGTCTTCTCATGAGCCCTCAGTCAGTCTCCCAATACATTACAATGGATTATCCCAAATTCGACTTAGTAATATTTGATGAATCATCACAGATAACGACCTGTAAGGCAATTGGGGCACTTGGACGCGCAAACGCCGCAGTTATTGCAGGGGACAGTAAGCAACTGCCACCTACATCATTTTTTATGAAGAAAATCGAACCCTCTGAAGACGATGATGATATGGTCGATGTGGAAAGTTTTCTAGACGATTGTCTTTCTTTGAACATGCCCGAGACATATCTGGAATGGCACTATCGTAGTAAACACGAGAGCCTTATAGCATTCAGTAACAGGATGTTCTACGGTAACAAGATGTTAACATTCCCATCTCCAAATGACCTTGATACGAAGGTGGAGATGAAGGCGATCCAGGGAACCTATGAGAGGCGTAGGAGAACCAATCCGATAGAAGCCAGAGCAATAGTAGATGAAATCTACAGACGCGTAATGGATAAAAATCTTCGTAAACAGAGCATAGGCGTAGTAGCTTTCGGCATAAGTCAGCAGAATTGTATCCAGGATATGTTGGATGATCGCATTGGAAACGATACTGCATTTTTTACACATCTGAATGAGATGGAAGAAGAGATGTTTGTAAAGAATCTGGAGACGGTTCAAGGTGATGAGAGAGATATTATTCTTTTTTCAATCGGTTATGGTCCGGATTCAAAAGGCAATATTTATCAAAATTTTGGGCCTATCAACCGTGAAGGTGGAGGAAGAAGGCTTAACGTTGCAGTCTCGCGTGCTAGGATGGAGATGATTATATTTTCATCAATGAAATATACAGACATTAAACTCACATCTGTTTCCAGCAAAGGTGTCAAGAGCCTTAGGGAATTCCTCAAGTTCGCTGAGAACGAGGGGCGCTTCATAGATCAGAATGTCAATTCTGTCAGAGCACGTGGAACAAGCATTCTTGAAGACATATCAAAGACTCTTTTGAATAATGGTTATGAGACTCATTTCGATGTGGGAACTTCTCAGTTCAAGGTAGATATCGCCATCATTGATCCAGACAATCCATCTAAGTATATTCTCGGGTTACTGAGCGATGGGGATTCATACAAATCGTCAGAGAACACTAGAGACAGAGAATATGCCAGGGCAGACGTTCTTCAACGTCTCGGATGGAACCTTATGAATGTATGGTCTATAGAGTGGTATTTCAATAAAGGGAGCATAATAAATCAAATACTTAAAAATTTGAGGTCGATTCGCGATAACCCCACCTTGAAAGAAGTGGAGGATTGTAAGATTGATCCCGATTACGGCCTGAATAACGACATCCACGGTGAAAAATCCAAAGAGGTCGACACGCATCCCATGGCCGAATTCTCAAGCAAAAGGATAGATTATGATCCAATCAAGTTTTCAACGGAATATGTTGATGCCGGTATGGCTGTCCATGATTTTCTTACTGTTAAAAAATATGCTTCACACATAATAAAGGAGGAGTCTCCTATCAATGAGGCATATCTTTTCAAGCTGTATTGCAGATATGTAAACATCCGCTTAAATAAATCAAAACGTGAATTTTTGATTAATAAATTAAGGGTGATATTCAATCCAGATATTATAGGTGAATATATTACGTATTGGGCAGAAGATAAAGACAGAGGGCTGGAGACTTATCGCGTATCCGATGACCCCGCTGTTAATCGTACAATCGATAACATATCCATAGCTGAAGTCGTCAATGCCTGTGTGGACACTGTAAAAATAAATGGTTCCGTGTCCGTAGAAAGTGCAGTATATTCGGTTGCGCGAACTCTCGGATATAAGCGCAAAGGGGCAAACATTGACAAAGTAATTTCAGACGCATTAGATTTAGCAATCAAAAATGGAAAAATTAAAGAAATGAACGGACGGCTAACGATCCGCTGATTTGACCGTACGCCCTTGCAGACGTGCTCTGATGTAATGGCGTACCTCAGTCTAATTTTTACTGAGGACCTTAAGGCAATAATTCCAATATAAACAAATAACGCTAAAATCCAAACGATTAGCAAGAGCCAGAGTTGTGAGAACGTATAATATTGAAGTTGATGATTCTAGTCCATGAAAGGCAGTGAATCCATTATCGATCATTTCTTCACAGGCAAGGGACTTCGTATCCCAGTTTACCAGCGCAACTATGATTGGAAGACGGAGAATTGCAAACAGCTCTTCGACCTTAACTCGACAGGACCCGACGTAAAACAACTGCCACTGCTGAATACTGGACGTAAGATAGAAATGCCCTGAGCGAATCAGTTCAGTTGTGACG
>CAYJDU010000009.1:0-15826 GCA_964369035.1 uncultured Methanomassiliicoccales archaeon
GTTTATTTATCGGCCCTACGTTCTCGGTGTAATGGCCAAGAAGAAAGAGCCCGAGTTGAGATTTCAATGTCTCATGTGCTACAAGACCTACAAAGGCGAGGAAGGCGAACAGAAAGCCCTCGACTGTTGCGGTTCCTACGTGCAGGTATACTGGAAATACTACTCGAGATGGGGCGAGAAGCTCAAGTGGTACGGACGCTGAACATAGCAGGCCGTACCTTTTTTACTTAATGAGTGAAAGTACATACCTTAGCGGTAGGTGTAGAAATGGGCAATGAAACGGGAATGGCCAGTGGTGCGTACAAAGAGATAGAGCTCATCGAACGTCATATCAAGATGCTCCACGTGACTAAGGAGAACCAACCTGTGGGCATCATACGACTTTCAGAGATTCTCAGTCTGCCACGTCATAAGGTCAGATATTCATTACGGATCCTGGAGAACGACGGAGCCATAATTGCTACACCGGAAGGTGCCATCGTATCCGATGGATATGATGTTTTTATGAGAGAGATAAGTGACTATCTAGACAAGCTGATACACCGTATAGAAGAGGTACGCGGTCAGATACCAGGTACGTAACACTTTAATATCAGCCACACTTTGCAGATTTCAAGCCGTCGTAGCTCAGTTGGTAGAGCGTGTGACTGTTAATCACAAGGTCCACGGTTCGAGCCCGTGCGACGGCGCCACTCTTTTTCACGATATCTTTTTATCTGATACCTTTCTATCCGTTTACCTGGGGGCTCATAGCTTAGTTGGTAGAGCGCTCGGCTCATAACCGAGTGGTCGCCGGTTCAAATCCGGCTGGGCCCACCTCAATCCCACTCTTTGGACATGGTTTTACTACCTAATGTGCCATTGTCTTTTTTTT
Organism: uncultured Methanomassiliicoccales archaeon; assembly: GCA_964369035.1. Lineage (GTDB taxonomy): Archaea > Thermoplasmatota > Thermoplasmata > Methanomassiliicoccales > Methanomethylophilaceae > VadinCA11. The sequence continues at coordinate 875 of CAYJDU010000009.1, forward strand.
GGGGACTTATTGTCGTTTCTCAAAACCTTTTTAGAAAAATATCGGAAAGGCTTAATTATAGGCAGGTTTGTTCACTTTGATATAGATAAAAGGTCGACTGCGACCTATTTCGGTGAAGACCTATGATCGAGATCACAATTAAAGAAAAAAACAAAGTGCCTAGGATGCCGCGCATCGCAAGAGAACTCACACAATGCGTACAGTGCGGATACTGCATCGACGTATGTGAAGCACACTCGATGACCCCTTGGGAGTCTGTGACCCCAAGAGGCAAAATCTACTACCTTAACCAGCTTGATAAAGCTGGATTCGGAGTTGTGGACAAGGCGTTAGGTAGAAAAATAACGGTGAGCCCAGAATTCGTGGACGCAATGTACAAATGTACTGGCTGCGGGAACTGTGAAGCGGTCTGTCACGCCAACATACATCTTGTGGCGTTCTGGGAGAAGGTCCGGGCTTGGCTGGTAAAGAACGATTTCGGGCCTATGCCTGCTCACAAGGTCCTGCAGAGCAGGATCGAGGAGACCCATAACCCCTACGGCGAACCCAATGAGATAAAGAACGCATGGTGGCCTAAAGATGTGGAACAGGCTCAGGTCCCCGACGTGCTGTTCTTTGCCGGATGTACCGCATCCTACAGGATGCAGGAAATCGCCTACGCTGGAGTCACCGTACTTTCCCGCGGAGGAGTATCCATAGGATCGATGGGACCTGACGAATGGTGCTGCACCTCGCCTCTTTTGAGGACCGGTGTATTAGACCTCAGCCCCGAATTCTACAAACACACCGTAGAGGTAGCTGACGGTACCGGAGCCAAGGACATGGTGATGACCTGCGCCGGATGTTACAAGACCGTCCTTAATGACTCAGGCAAATATTATGCCAAGACAGGACAGAACGTCTACCACTTCTCACAGTACGTCGAGGACCTTATTGCAAAAAGGAAACTACCTTTCAACAATGAGTTCAAAATCAAAGCGACATACCACGACCCCTGTCACCTTGGAAGACACGCCGGAGTGTACGAACCAGCCAGGAACGTCATCAAAAAGATCAAAGGCATGGAATTCGTAGAAATGTATCGCTCCAGGGAACTTTCCAGATGTTGCGGTGCAGGTGGAGGATACAAAAGCCAGTACGGCGACTATGCCGTTAACATAGCCGTGGATAGGATCGCTGACGCAGAAGAGGTCGGAGCTGAACTGATCATCACCTCCTGTCCGTTCTGTGTGCTGAACCTGAGACAGGGTGCGAAGAAGGCAGGGTCCAAGATCAAGGTCATGGACCTGTCCGAGGTGTTGCTCCAAGTGACGGCCCCCAAAGTGGAGGAGAAAGTGAATGAAGCTTGTGCAGAGGTCGCTAAGCCTGTTGTGAAGGTCCCCGCTGAGGTCGCTAAGGTCGATATCACGCCTAAGGAAGTCGCTAAGAAGACCGAGACCCCCAAGGACATGGTCAAACCTGTCCAGACGCCCAAGGAAGTCGCTAAGAAGACCGAGACCCCCAAGGAAGTCGTCGTATCCGAGACCAAGGCAGAACCTGATTGGACAAATAACGAGACAAAAGAGGTATACATCGATGATTACACCGACTACTCCCCAGAAGCCATCGTTAGAAGGGCCGCTTGGAACAACGGCCTCAGGTGTAGAAGGGATTACAGCGAAGACAACATACCTGTGGCTTTCGTCAAAGGAAAGGTCGCGGTGTTCGTAGAGTCGGCAGATGCAGACGAAACCTTGGACAACAAGCTAAAATCCAAGGGTTGGACCGTTCTCAGATACAACGAGTGCGATATCACCGACGGTGAGAAACAAGGCGAGGAAATCGCTGAAGCCGTTAAAGAGAACCTCAAGACAGCCAAAAAGAAAAAGAAGCGCTGAATCCAGCGTTAAACTGAAATGCCCTTCGACATGTTGAGCCCTTGGCTCGTCGATATGCTTCGAAAAAGGGGCATTGAAGAACCGACCGAACCTCAAGCGGATGCGATCCCAAAGATCGCAGAAGGGCGTAACGTATTACTGGTAGCGCCTACCGGCATCGGCAAGACCGAAGCCGCCATACTTCCTATACTCGACGAGTTGAAGAAGAGTGGCGGCAAGGGTTTTCAGTGTCTGTACATCACTCCTTTGCGAGCGTTGAACCGGGACATGCTGAAAAGACTGGAAGAGTACGGAGAGGAATCCGGAATCTCGGTCGGAGTAAGACACGGGGATACCACACAGAGCGAGAGAAACAGTCAGTCCAAGAACCCGCCCAGGATTCTGATCACTACACCTGAGACGTTACAAGTACTTTTTACAGGTAAGATACTGAGAAAACATCTGGAGAACGTGAAATGGGTCATCGTTGACGAGATACACGAACTGGCGGACAACGAACGTGGGGCTCAGTTGAGTGTGGCTTTAGAACGACTTTCTGCAACTGCTGGGGAATATCAAAGGATAGGACTTTCTGCGACTGTGGGCAACGTAAAAGAAGTGAAGGGCTTCCTTGCCGGCGTTGGACGTGAGGTCACCGTCTGTAGGCACGATACACACCGTGATTATGACATAACCGTGGAAACTCCCAAGCCGGACGATGACCCAGTACTTTTAGACAGACTTCAGACAGAACCAGAAATGCTTGGCGTGATGAAGCACGGACGCCGTCTTATCGAAGAGAGCCAATCAACACTTTTCTTTGTTAACACGAGAGAGACCGCAGAATGGCTTGCCGCAAGATATCGACTCTGGGACACTGATTTTTCCATAGATGTCCACCATGGATCACTTTCCAAGGAGACGCGTATGGAGATGGAGGACTGTTTTAAATCCGGGGAACTTAAAGCATTGCTTTGTACATCCTCACTTGAATTAGGTATAGACGTAGGGAGCACGGACCTAGTTATCCAATTCAACTCCCCTCGACAGGTCTCTAGGATGATCCAACGTGCGGGACGTGCGGGACACCGTATAGGTGAACTGATAAAGGCTAGGATATTAGCCACCGCTCCGGATGAGATCGCTGAAGGGATGGTCATCGCACGTAAATGCGAAGCACGGGAGATGGAGATCCTGGAAGGACGGAAAAGCCCCCTTACTGTGGTGGCCAATCAACTGGTGGCAATGACCATGAGCGGTCGGGTGGACCGTGAAACTGCGTTTAAGTTTTTCAACCGGTCCTATACGTTCAGCAATCTAGATAGATCAGAGATGGAGGATGTATTGGAGCAGCTGAAGTCCATCAAGATGATATTCGAGGACGAGAACGGGTTCAGACGATCTCGCAGAGGGATGGATTACTTTTACAACAATATCTCGATGATACCTGACGAGAAATCCTATAGGATACGTGACATAGGTACCAGAGCCATAATCGGTTCATTGGACGAAAGCTTCGTGGCCACTTTTGCTGAGGAACATGCGATGTTCATCGCGAAAGGTCGTACCTGGAGGATCATCGAGATGAGGGAGGAAGAAATCCTCGTAGAAGAAGCCAGGGAGATCGGGTCCGTCCCATCATGGACGGGTTCGGATATTCCTGTACCTTTCGATATCGCCATGGAAGTGGGGCGTATGCGTCGTCTCCGTAACTACGATGATTATCCCTGTGACGAGGAAGGCATCAAGACCTTGGATTCCTTTTTTGGGTCCCAGGCCGATCATGTAATGCCTACCGACCGTACTGTAACGTTGGAGGTCGGCAATCGGATAGCCATCATCAACTGCTGTTTCGGCACCAAGGTGAACGAAACGTTGAGCAAAATCGTTTCTGCCCTCCTTACCGCAAGATTCGGAGAGAGTGTGGGCGTATCCACGGACCCCTATCGTATAATCATGGAACTTCCCCGTAGCATAAGCAAAGAAGATCTGGAAAGCACTTTCAAGTTGATTCGCCCAGGGACCGTGGAGGACCTTTGCAGGAAGACCATATTGAATTCCACATTCTTGAAATGGCGTTTCGTTTACGTCGCAAAGAAATTCGGCATAATAGAGAAAGAGGCGGACCACCGCTTCATGAATTTCAATAGACTTTTTGACATCCATAAAGGGACACCAGCCTACAACGAAGCGGTCAACAAGGTATTGTGGGATGATCTCGATATCGTAAACACGGAGAAGGTCATCTCGATGATGACCCAGGGAGAAATCCAGGTGGTCACCGGACCTGTAGCCCCCATCGGACTGGAAGGCATCACAAGGTCCAAAGAACTGATGCAACCCATACGTGCGGACCACGCCATACTTATGGCCATGAAGAAAAGGATAGACGAAGAACTTCTGTTCGAAACCTGTATGAGCTGTGGGTCCCAACGTAGGTTAAGGGTTGGGGACGCCCCCAACCGTCTGAAGTGTCCCAACTGCGACGGCATTATGATAGCCGTACTGAAAGAATACGAAAGAGAAAACGTTAGATTGATCAAACAAAAACGTTTAGCTCCACAGGAAAAGAAAGAACTTCAGCGTATGTTACGGAACGCTAATCTGGTAAGAGAACAAGGCAAGCGTGCTGTGTTCACCCTAGCCGGAAGAGGAATCGGCCCCAACAGTGCTTCCAGGATACTTAACGGAATATATGTGGACGAGGACGATTTCCTCAGAGGCATAATGGCCGTAGAGATAACTTATGCGAAGAACAAGAGATTCTGGGATTGAACCTCATATCTTGAAGGGCATCTTTGTATCCTTGTATGATACTAGGACCTGGATTATGTTCGTCTCAAGATCATCGTTGGTTATGGTCCTCTCCACACGGTATATGATCCCGTTCTCCTGGCCTACCCATCTTACGATGACCTCGTTCCCTTCGGTGACCTCGTATACATCCACGTCCAGTTCCCCGTCCATTGTTGTATAATCCAGGATACTGTCGGTCACGGTGCCAAGATCCGGTTCTGATAGGAAACTCCATCTTCCTGCGAAATCATACTTTTTCAATTCTTCGGTCATATCAGAGTAATTTATGTCACTGGTCATCGTGATCCTGGTCACACCTAATAGGTCCATGTATGTGGTACTGACCGTACCGTAAAGATTCCAAGATGCTTTGCCTGACCCGTATGCAATCTCGTGTGTACCAGTGACATCGTATTCGTATTCTACAGCGTCATAATCGCTGACCAATACGAAGCCTAAGCCTCCGATGACCCCCAATAGAACTAGCGTACCGAACATCATCATCAGTACTGTGCTGGTCTTTCTTGCCATAGATTACTCCCGTGACTGTTAACACGTAAAAAGTATTAAATCGTAATGTGACGAAGTCAGATGAAACTTCCCTTTATGGAGAATGCCTTTTCCTTAACTTCAGGCACTGGCTCTTCTAATTTTACTTTGTTCTTGGCATGGAACCCTTTGCATATGACATAAACTTCAGAAGAAGTTTCCCTTGTAGCTGCAGGGGTGTGTACTCTCACAGACGAGAACCTGTAGTCCACATCTCTTTTGATGGTGTCGAACATGTCGCCCATGAACACTTTCATAACCAATATCCCGTTCCTTTTCAGGATACGATCACATACGTTCACTGCGTACGTACATAGATGCACCGAACGGGCGTGGTCCGTTGAATAATGACCTGCAATGTTCGGAGCCATATCCGAGATGACCACGTCCACTTTGCCACCTACTTTTGAAAGCAGTTCGATCATTGTGGAATCTTCGGTTATATCTCCCATTATCGTTTCGACGCCTTCTAACGGACGTATACGTCTTAGGTCCAGCCCAACGACTTTTCCGGACTCGCCGACCTTGTCTTTAGCCACTTGGAGCCAGCCTCCTGGGAATGCTCCCAGGTCCGCCACTGAATCCCCTTGTTTGAAAATGCCGAAACGCTGGTCGATCTGTAATAGTTTATACGATGCTCTAGAACGGTACCCTTGTTTCTTAGCGAGCTTGTAATAATGCTCATGCCTCCTCTCCTGTACCCATCGACCGTGCAACGCCATGACCCGTCCCATTGTGTTTATCTTTAAACCCTTTTCCCACGTCATAAATATAGGGATGGGTCATTCAGTGACGAACGTCATGACCGAATGGACTTATGAGAAGGCGGGGGTCAGCATTGACCGTAAATCAGATGCAATAAGTTCCCTAGTTAGCGAACTTAAATACCGTCGCGAAGGGAAGGGACAGAACTTGAAGAAATCCGGGCTGTTCGCCAGTCTCATAGATTTTGGGAGCGAATATCTTACCCTAGCTACGGACGGGGTCGGTTCTAAACTTATGGTAGCCAATGCCCTGAACAAATGGGACACCGTGGGGATCGATTGTGTAGCTATGAACGTTAACGATACGATATGTGTGAACTCAGAACCTATGTCCTTCGTAGATTATGTGGCTATTGCGGACCCAGACCCTGATATCACACGGGAGATCGGTATCGGACTGAACAAAGGGGCCGAGATGTCGAACATGGAGATCGTCGGGGGGGAGATCGCCGTGCTTCCAGAGATAGTCAGGATACCGGACCTTTCCGGGACATGTCTTGGACATGTGAAAAGATCAGAAGTCATCACAGGCGATGAATGTGAGGAAGGAGACCTTATCGTCGCCCTTAAGTCCTCAGGTATACACTCAAACGGCCTTACTCTTGCCAGAAAGGTTTTTGAGAGCTCGGGATTAGAACTGACGGACAAATCATCCGGTCTGAACGGGTCCATCGGGGATAACCTTCTCAATCCGACAGAAATATATGTGAAACAAGTGCTAGGAATAACCTCAAAGTACGACGTACACGGGCTCCTAAACATCACTGGAGGAGGCCTACGTAACCTTCTGAGAATGAGGTCGGGACTTCAGTACATCATAGACGACCCGATAAAACCGGCTAACATATTCAAAACAATTCAGAAACTCGGTAACGTTACAGATAACGAGATGTACCAGACCTTCAACATGAGCATGGGATTCATGATCATTGCTTCGTCTGTGGATGCAGAATCTATGGTCCGAGAGAATAAGAACGCCCAGGTTGTAGGCCGTGTGGAAAAAGGTACAGGGGCCCTGTTCGAGCCAGAAGGTCTTGTGTACGACCATTACTGAACTATAAGTGCGTGAATTGCCCCGCATACGGCACCTATGGCCGTACATGTTTCCAACGAGTAACCACCGCCGGTTATGTCCAGATTGTATTTGGGTATGGAAGCTGCATTCTTTGGGACACCGTGGGGCCCAAGACCGAAAACGAGCAGAATGCTCTTTCCTCTCTTTACCTCGCTCACCAAAGTGCCTAGCTCTATCTTCTTCGAAGGTTCCGGACCGCTGGTAGTAAGAACAGGTTCCCCTAGTTGAGGCGGGAACCCTTTTGACGGGTACGGGAAGGTTGAGAACCTTCCTTCTTCCGCAAGTTGTACGAAATAATCCCCGTGGCGTCCGATGCTGGTGGTACCTGCCACCCATTCCGCAATATCTTGTGGCGTTCTACAATCTTCCGGTATAGGAAAACCAAAAAGTGCCAGGTTCATATTGTACGCCATGGCTATGTCACCGGTCCGAGCGATGGCACGTCTGTGGGGCTCCCTGAACTTGTTTGCGTCGTACGAATTGTAGAGACCGATCGTTATTCTTCCGTTAGCCATAGTAAAACCTCACTTCTTCCTTCGCCCCATGATAGCATGTGCGTCGCCGTCCAAGAATATCTCATGGTCAGGGTATTTGATCTGGAGACACTTTATTTCCTTTAAGGTCTCAGCCACAGTCAGACGACTTGTAGAAATATCGATTAAAACCTTGTCCTCTCCCAAGCCAGTCCCCCCATGGACCCAAATGTCCGAGATAATAAAAGTGGTGCCGCGAGCCGGGCTCGAACCAGCGACATCATGATCTTCAGTCATGCACTCTCCCAACTGAGTTACCGCGGCGTAATCCTCCCAATGTAAAGAGGCATTATAAAGTTTACTGGGTCCGACCGCCTATTTTCTTGAGTTTGGAGGGCTTACCCCATGACCTGAACAGGCCTTTCGTCTTTAATTGATAACATTCCACCGAAACTTGTTTGGATATCATACGGTCAACCTTCAGTACAGACCACATCACCGCTATGAAACATAGGGATGACATAACCGCGAATGCGGTCCATATCAGAAGAGCCAAATAACCCAGATCACTGAAGTTCATAGGCAGGAAAGAAGTGGTTTGAAGAGATATAAGCACCACCGCCACAGCGGAGACGTGGGCGATGGCAGAGACCATCGCCGCACCCAACTCCAGCGGCCGGTACCTCACCTCACTCCTCCTCTTCCGTCCATCCCTTAGGTTCTTCGTCCTCCTCTGGGACATCTTCCATGACTTTGGGCTGCTCGTACTCTCTCTCCGGCGCTGCCTCTACTGCCTCGAGGATATCCTCCTCTTCGACTATAGATTCCACAGCGGTGACCTTGTCCCCGTTACGAAGGTCCATTATCCTGACCCCTTGGGTGTTGCGGCTGGTCTGACGTATGTTGTCCACCAATATCCTTAGGACCTTGCCTTCGGTACTGTTCAACATCAATTCTTCACCTTCGGCGACCTTACGTACGGATATGACACCGCCGTTCCTATCGGTGGTCTTGATGGTTATGACACCTTTTCCGCCTCTCTTCGTTAAACGGTAGTCATCCACTTCAGAAACTTTTCCGTAACCGTTCTCGGTCACCGTGAGAAGTTTGTCCCCTGGACGAACGATGGCCATGGATACCACCACATCTCCTTCATTGAGCGTTATACCTTTTACGCCCATTGTGTCCCTGCCTGCAGGTCGCACGTCATCCTGATGGAACCTGACCGCTTGACCGTTGTGTGACGCGATTATTATTTGGTCACCTTCGGTGCATATGTTTGTCTCTATCAGTTTCCTGTCAGGCATCAATTTTATCGCTTTAATTCCTTTCTTCCTAACATTCCCGTAAGCACTGAGCCTGGTCTTCTTCACGATACCATCGTCGGTACAGAATGTCAAATACTTGTCATCGGAGAACTCGTTCACACATATGGTGTTAACAACAATCTCCCCGGTCTCAAGGTCGGAAAGCAGATTCACTATCGGCTTACCTTTGGATTGTCTGCTTCCTTCCGGTATCCTATAAGCCTTGAGCCAATGGAGACGTCCGATATCCGTTATGAACATAACGTAGTCATGGGAACAGGTTATGAACATCGTCGCGACATGGTCCTCTTCCTTGGTCTGCATCCCAGTGAGTCCTACTCCTCCGCGACCCTGTTGTCTGTATGTATCTAAAGGTATGCGCTTGATGTAGTTGCTCTTGGTTATGGTGATGACCACGTCCTCACGGGGAATCAAGTCCTCTTCGTCAACGTCTATGTCGAATGGATTGATCTCGGTACGGCGTTCATCACCGAAGTCGGACTTTATCTGTATCAGCTCGTCCTTGATGATCTGATTTATACGTTGGTCGTTGGCAAGAATGTCCTTTAGGTCGGCCATGGTCAATATCAGTTCCTCATACTCTTCTTTGAGGGTATCGATCTCTAGACCGGTAAGCTTCTGGAGACGCATATCCAATATTGCCTTGGCCTGATCCTGATCTATTTCCAATAAAGCCTGTAAACCTACGTTAGCTTCCTCGCCACTGTCCGATGCACGGATAAGCGTCAAGGCCTCGTCCATTCTCTGGAGTGCTTTTATGAGACCTTCTACGATGTGATACCTCTTCTCAGCAACGGTGAGATCGAACTGGGTCCTACGTCTGACGATATCGTTCCTGTGCTCCACATAATAAAAGACCATGTCCCTTAGAGTTAACAGAGTAGGCTTGTTATTCACAAGTGCCAGATTTATGATTCCAAAAGTGGTCTGCATATCCGTTCTTTTGAATAAATTCTCTAAGACTACGTTGACTATCGCGTCCCTGTGAAGTTCGATGACTATACGCATCCCGTTCCTGTCTGATTCATCTCGCAGGTCCGTTATGCCTTCTATGTCCTTGTTTTTCACACGTTCCGCTATACGCTCGATAAGCACCGACTTGTTTACCTGATATGGGAGTTCGTCCACGATTATACGGGATTTGCCGTTGGCCATCTCCTCCACGTGGGTCTTCGCACGTACCCTGACACGTCCACGGCCGGTCCTGTAAGCGGACTGTATGCCGGAAAGACCGTAGATAACTCCTCCTGTGGGGAAATCCGGACCTTGGATGAACTCGTTGAGATCGTCACTGGTGGCCTCTGGATCATCGATGAAATGAACTATGGCGTCACAGACCTCAGTAAGATTGTGGGGCGCCATCTTAGTGGCCATACCTACTGCTATTCCGTCGGAACCGTTTACCAGAAGGTTTGGAATCTTCGAAGGTAACACAGATGGCTCTTTCAGAGAACCGTCGTAGTTGTCCACGTAATCCACGGTGCCTTTGTCAATATCAAGGAGCATATCGTTGGCTATCTTGGCCAAACGGGCTTCTGTATAACGCATAGCTGCCGCAGGGTCGCCGTCCATGGAACCGAAGTTACCTTGTCCGTCCACCATAGGATAACGTAATGCAAAGGACTGTGCCATCCTCACCATGGCATCATACGCTGATGAGTCACCGTGAGGATGATATTTCGCTAGAACCTCTCCCACCACTTTTGCTGACTTTCTGTGGGGACGGTTGAACTGCATACCCATGTCGAACATTGCATAGAGGATCTTACGGTGAACAGGTTTACAACCATCACGTACGTCCGGAAGTGCACGTCCTACGATGACGCTCATAGAATAATCGATGTAAGACCGTTTCATCTCACGCTCTATGGTCTGATCGATTACCTTACCGTCGTCCGTCTCTCTTATTATGATCTTTTCAGACATGATATCACACGTCCAGGTTGACGACTTCTTCCGCATGTGCAATTATGAACTCTCTTCTGGGTTCCACGTCGCCACCCATCAGAACAGAGAATAACTGATCCGCGTTGATGCTATCGTCGACGGAAATACTCTTCATGATCCTTGATTCCGGGTTCATGGTGGTCTCCCACAACTGTTGCGGGTTCATCTCACCGAGACCTTTGTACCTGCTAACGGCGGCGCCCTGGCCTAGACTGGCTATGGCGGCGTTCATCTCATCGTCGTTGTAAGCGTATATCTCCTTTTTCCCCCGGTATACTCTGTAAAGCGGAGGCATTGCGATGTACACATAGCCACTGTCGATAAGTGGCCTCATCTGGCGGTAGAAAAGAGTGAGTAGAAGAGTCCCGATATGAGCACCGTCAACGTCCGCATCGGTCATTATGACTATTTTGTGATAACGTATCTTCTCGACGTTGAAATCCTCTCCAAGACCGCCCCCTATGGCGATAGCCAGGTTCTTTATTTCCTCGCTCTCAAGTAATTTGTGAGGGCTTGTTTTCTCCACGTTCAGAATCTTCCCTTTGATCGGTAGGATCGCTTGGAAATTACGGTCCCTGCCCTGTTTGGCCGAACCCCCTGCCGAATCTCCCTCGACAATGTAGAGCTCACACTTTGCTGGGTCCCTTTCAGAACAGTCAGCTAATTTACCTGGAAGCATCGTTGTTTCCAGTACGCCTTTCCTACGGGTAGCGTCACGGGCCTGTCTGGCTGCCACCCTGCCTTCCATGGAAACGATGCACTTTTTAACAATCAACGAAGCGACGGCTGGGTTCTCAAGGAAGAATTCAGCAAGCTTATCGTTCATGAACGTTACGACAGCGGATTGAGCAGAACTGTTACCCAACTTCGCCTTGGTCTGTCCTTCGAACTGAGGATCCGCCATCCTGATGCTTATCACCGACGTGAGACCTTCGCGGACATCGGAACCTTCCAAAGCTGCGTCCTTCAAAAGATTTTTCTCCTTGGCGTAATCGTTGATGGTTTTAGTGAGAGCAGTCCTGAACCCGGTCATATGGGACCCTCCGTCAGGTGTGAATATCGTGTTCACAAATGAATTGATCTCTTCCACGTAACCGTCCGTGTACTGTAATGCGATATCCATGACAATATCGTTCTTTACGCCCTCAAGGTGGATAGGTTCGTGGATGGCTGTCCTTGCCCTGTTAAGATATGAGACGAACTCTGAGACACCCCCGTCATAATGGAACACCTCAGACCTCCCACTTCTATGGTCGGTCAATTTGATGGTAGCTTCCTTGTTCAGGAACGCCTGGTTCCTGAACCTGTTCTGCAACGTCTCGTAATCGAATTCTACGGTCTCTTGGAATATAGTTTCATCAGGCCAGAATTGAATCGTTGTGCCTGTTTTTTCAGATTCGCCGATGACCTCCATATCACCGTCGGGGATACCGATCTTGTAACTCTGCCTTGAAATCCTGCCGTCCCTTTGAACGGTGGCTATGAGTCTAGAGGAAAGACCGTTTACGACAGAAACTCCCACTCCGTGAAGACCTCCGGATACTTTGTAACTGTTATGATCGAATTTACCGCCTGCGTGCAGTTCGGTCATACAGACCTCTAGAGCGGATTTCCCCTCTTCTTCTATGAAACCCGTAGGGATACCGCGACCGTCGTCGTTAACAGTTAACGAACCGTCGGTGTTGATCTCTATCTCCACATTGGTTGCGTATCCTGCCATTACCTCGTCGATACCGTTGTCAACTACCTCAAAAACCAAATGATGAAGGCCACGAGCGTTGGTACTGCCGATATACATTCCCGGCCTTTTTCTTACGGCCTCAAGGCCGTGCAGAACGGTTATTCCATCCTGATCATAAACTTCATTTACCCCATCCATTGAGAACAACTCCGCATTGTATTCACAGTGCTAACGGACTCACTAAGTCCTGGCCCTATTTATACGCGCGTATGTCACGCACGCGCGAATAGGAAGGACACCGAATCTAAGGGAACGCTGAAATAAACGTAAGAGGATTGGTGACTCGATATCTAATGAGCACCATCATGGAACAGGCACGAAGAGGTGGGAACGCTCCTTTGGTGCGTACTATCGCTGAAAAGGAAGGAGTTAGGGAAGAATTCATCAGGAACGGCATCGCCTCCGGACGTATCGTTGTACCTTGTAACCCGATACACGACCCAGAGCCTGCCGCTATCGGAGAAGGCCTCAGTATAAAAGTAAACGTCAACCTTGGTACTTCAAGGGACATCGTCGACCTAGACAGCGAGATAGAGAAACTTAAGATCTCGTTAAAATACGGTGCCGATTCCATCATGGATCTTAGCACGGGCGGAGACATAGACGTCATAAGATCCAGACTTCTAAAAGAATGCCCCGTTATGATGGGGTCCGTCCCCATATATCAGACCGGGCTCACCGCCGCTAGGAATAACGCAGTGGTGGATATGGACGAGGACGATATATTTAACGGGATAGAGAAACACGCCAAGGACGGAATGGATTTTATGACTGTCCACTGCGGCATAACTAAAGAGACCGTGAGATGGCTCCAGAAATCTGATAGGCTCATGGACGTGGTTTCTAGAGGAGGTTCGTTCCTTACTGCTTGGATACTACATAACGAGGAAGAGAACCCACTTTTCAAAAATTATGATTACTTACTGGAAATGGCAAGGAAATATGAGTTCACGTTATCCTTAGGAGATGGATTCAGGCCAGGTTGCATCGCCGATGCATCAGACCAAGCACAAATCTCCGAACTTATGACCCTGGGTCATTTGGTTAAAAGGGCCCGTGAAGCCGGAGTTCAATCAATGGTGGAAGGGCCAGGACACGTTCCCTTGGACCAGATCCCAATGAACGTGGCGTTAGAAAAAAGCATGTGTGATGGGGCGCCGTTCTACGTCCTCGGTCCCCTTGTTACAGATATAGCCCCGGGATACGACCACATCGTCGGCGCCATAGGTGGCGCCGTAGCAGCACAGGCAGGGGCAGATTTCCTCTGTTATCTTACGCCAGCCGAACATCTTTCACTTCCAGATGTGAACGACGTCAGGGAAGGCGTGATCGCATCTAAGATAGCTGCACATGTAGGAGACCTTACAAGAGGCAGGGGCCGAGAAATGGACGATACCATGGCCAAGGCTCGTAAGAAATTAGACTGGGACACAATGTTCGAAGTCTGCATGGACCCAGATAAGGCCCGGGAATACCGTAAAAGGGGATGTACCGAACATGAGGACGGTTGTTCTATGTGCGGTGACGTGTGTGCGGTAAAAATAGTTAATAGATATCTTACGAAGGACAATAAAGGCGACATTTGATGGCGATACACCCGCTGGACGGCAACATGCCAGAGAGTGAGAAAGTGAAGTTCTGGGACCTGTTCTCTGAGACCTACTCCTCCGAACAACAAGGCAACATGCCACGACGCATAGTCGAATGGCTCGCTGAGATCGACGTTATCGGCGATGATAAAGATATATTAGAGATAGGTAGCGGACCTGGCACCTATTCGTTGATACTGTCTGAACTTTCAAGGAACGTTTCCTGTCTTGATTCCTCTGGAAAGATGTTGGACCGTCTCTTTGCCACCGCGAAGACTGCTGGAATAGATAACTTAGAAAGAATAGAGGCAGATTGGAACGTATACGAAACAGAGCGACGATGGGACACCGTGATCTCCACTTTGTGTTCCGGCCTAGGAAATCTCGATTCGATAGAACATATGGACCGCCTCTCCAAAGGGAATTGTGTTATTGTATCTTGGATAGAGAACCATGGGGACGACCTTCAATCAGAGATCTGGTCGGAACTCGGTAAAGATTACAGTTATAGGAAACGTAGCACGGATGATATCAAAGATATCCTGGAAACTTCTGGCCGGAAGATCGAAAGTAGGACGTTCTCAGATGATATAAGAATCGAGATACCTGTGGAAGAGGCCATCAGAAAACATACAGGTACCTTTTCTGCTTTCGGGCTTGAAAAAGAGGCCAGAGTAGCCGCAAAAAAGATACTGGCACATCACACTACGAAGGATATGTACACATATCGTGCGGTGAACACACTCCTCGTCACGGTCTGGGAACCGCTTGGAATATAAATGGAGCCACTGGAGGGAATCGAACCCCCGGCCTACGGTTTACGAAACCGTCGCT
>CAYJDU010000010.1:0-11387 GCA_964369035.1 uncultured Methanomassiliicoccales archaeon
CCAATATAACCAACATATCCGCAGCACTGGCAATCCGCCCTGGTAAAAAATTGGACGCAGTTTAAATTATTCCTCGATATTTTATTTCGATATGTAGCATCCAATGTTGAAACAAGATGACGCCGTCCATCTTTTTCTTAAAAAGGAATGAATTAGGCGTAATTAGGATATGACGGACATATACTCGTATATATCCACTGGTTCTGAACTTTCGTACCTCGACGATCTGAGTATAAAACGACATGGATCCAAAATCTATCGCCGTATAATGATCCGATTAAATGGATATGATGACCTGACTTTGAAAGTAGTCTTATAGAGAGCGAATGCTTTCAAGAACGAATTATCAAAGTCAGGAGTGAGTATAATTATATACTTGCCAGTACAATATTTCGAACAGGAAATTTTATGTTTTGTCCAAAATGTGGTAAAGATAATCCTGACGACTCCGCTCATTGCGGGTCATGTGGCGCTAATCTAAGCGGATCTGCCCCTGCCTCTCAGGCAGCGTACGGCGGTAACAACGTTTATGCGGCGGCACCTCAGAAGAGTACAGGCCTCGGAATTGTTTTAGCGATCATATGGGTAGGGCTCGGTCACTTATATGCAGGACAGATAGGCAAAGGCCTTCTACTCATGATAGTATATGCTGTGTTGTTAGTGTTGACTCCTTTCACATTATTTATTACGGCGTTCGTGGCCCTTATATTGTGGTTATGGAGCATCTTCAACGTCAACAAGCTAATCAATGAGTATAACCAACATATCCGTAGCACTGGCAATCCGCCTTGGTGAAGCTTTCAGATGTATTTACAAACCATTTCCTCAATATTTTATTCTTATTGTTATGCCATACGCAGAAATTTATCTCGCCAAGAGAATTATCGCGTGGTCAAAAATTTGTCTGATTCCATTAGAAGATGCGAGATCGCAATCCAAACATATAGAGAGACTGTGCCTAGAACGGTGTGATACGCAGCAATCGTAAATATACTAGGGTTCTTCACAGTGATCTCAAAGACAGTCAGTGATGTTTTCTACCACGTTAGGGATTTGGATAACACGATGCCTTTCTAGGACGTTCAGGTGTCCTTGAAGTAGGTATCTGATCTGTTAACTAGCAAGATATGAATAAACAATTTGTAACAGACCGAATCGTGATTCGAGGCCGTCTGATGATCAAGTTCGTTCCATCAATCTGATAATATGATATGTTCATGCTACGGCCATCAATAAAATATATGCTCCGAAAGAACATCATTTTGTAGCTCTGTACTTAGAACGACTGATAATTCCAGTTGTCCTTTTGATATCATCGTCGGATCCATCCGAGGTTGGGGGTTAAAAAAATTATAAAGTAAAATAGTTTTTTTTATATAGTTAGGGTCAGAGTAGAAACAATGTCGCCGCCAATGACCTTACAGCATCCATGTAGGTACTTTTTGTATCTAGAAGACTAGAGACATCTGGCTCATTGATCATAACGGATTCATCATGAGGAAGCGAGAATATATGGTCGAAGACCGTGTCGCCCAGTATCGCCAAGGCTTTATCCACGTCTGCATCCTGACGGACCTTGTTCAGTACCAGATCCACTCTTTTCATACCCATCTCTCGAGATAATGAGGCGATACGGCTAGCTACCTGCAAAGAATTGAAAGTTGGTTCAGCCACCACCAATGTGGTGCCGAAACCCTCAGCCACTGACCTCCCGAAGGGTTCCATGCCCGCTTGGGCATCCATGACCATAAGGTCCTCATCCCGGGAATCCAAGAAACGTACCAGAGCCCCAAGGAGGGAATTCTCTGGGCAGAGACATCCGGTGGAAGCCTGAACCACTCCGCCCATCACCAATAAGTCTAGATTGGGCCTCAGATGGATACCGAATCGATCTGTGACATCGGAAACGTCTGGATTAAGATTCAGGAGACCTCCCCATCCTGATCCTGGACGTGCGCCTACTTTCTGCTCGATATAATCCAATTCTTGTGTTATGGGACGCAACTGTGAGGCCTTATCTTCGGGATAGCCCAAGGAATAGGCCAGATTCTGCTGGGCATCCTGGTCCAAGGCCAAAGTGCGATGTCCCTGGGCCGCGCCCAGAAGACAGAGGGCCGCCGATAGGGTGGTCTTCCCCACTCCACCCTTACCGGCGACCAGTATACGTTTGCCTTTCATATTCCCTGGTCTTTGCTTTAATTCTTGAACTAGTTCTTTGGCCGCTTCACGGCTCATATACCCAGCTCCGCTCTTTTACCCTCTATGTGGTCGAATAATATCGAGGCTGCCTTCTTGGGGTCCGGCTCAACCCAGAACTTAGCTTTAACTACGTTATCCAAACCGTCGGTGAGCAGGTCCACCACTTTGGCACTGCCACTGATCTTCGGCATGACTCCCAGAGCCACACTGATCCCGGAACCTACGAAGTAGGACCCGATGGCCACGGCCTTGGGGGAATACCATTCAGGAGCCGCTCCCGCTACTGGGAGTTGATCCATCCGAACTCCAGCCAAGATGGCCAATTCCGCCACCAATGTCAATATACGGGCG
The DNA here is from genome assembly GCA_964369035.1 of uncultured Methanomassiliicoccales archaeon. Lineage (GTDB taxonomy): Archaea > Thermoplasmatota > Thermoplasmata > Methanomassiliicoccales > Methanomethylophilaceae > VadinCA11. Next base: position 2,551 of record CAYJDU010000010.1, read on the forward strand.
TTATCCACACAGGAACCCATATGCAACACTGGAGGGATTCCCAAAGAACGACAGACGTCTCCAAGTGTCTTACCGGCCATATCTGCGGCCTCCGGTCTCATAAGACCTGCTTCAGCACAAGCGATCGCAGCACATCCTGTCTCAACCACGATGATATTCCTCTTGATCATCTCCTTCGCCAAGGTCACATGCCCGTAGTCATGCTTTATCTTAGGATTATTACAACCTACAATGCCTACGCAACCTCTTATCTTGCCTTCTAGGATCAGATCCAATAATGGTTTGAAACTACCACCTAGAGCGGCCCGCAAGGATTCCACTGAGAAACCCACCATGGCGTCCATCGGTTTGTTGGGTATGAGTATACGCTCCTCTTTACGATTAGGGAAATTCTCGATGGCCATATCCAGCATCTTCTTTGATTGCTCGAAGGCGTTCTCTGGATTGACTTCCAAATAATAGCCGCCAGGAATCTTGGCCTTAGGTGAAGTGGTGATCACCTTGGTATGGTAGCAGGCCGCAGTGTTAGGCAAAGAGGGGAATATACATTGATAGTCCACGATCATCGCTTCTAGAGCACCTGTGGTTATAACCAACTCTTGACTGAGATGGTTCCCCGCCTGAGGTATACCTTTACGCATCAGTAACTCATTGCCGGTGCAACATAAGCCCACCAGATTGATCCCTTTCGCCCCAACGGCAACGGCCTTTCTCTTCATCTCTGGAAGATCGGCCACCTTTACAACCATCTCCGATAATATCGGGTTATGCCCATGTAGGGCCACGTTGACATAATCCTTCTTTAGAACGCCTAGATTGACTGTCGATCTTCTGATCTGAGGGGTCCCGAACAGGACATCGGATATCTCCGTACCCATCATAGAGCCGCCCCAGCCGTCACCTAGGGACGCCCTCACCCCTTGGGTCAGGATGTTAGCGTAATCTGCACCCACGCCCATATGGACCCGGTGCATGCATTCTACAATCTCCCGGTCTATGGAACGAGGTAGTAGATTAGATCTAGCCAACATATCGAAGGTGCCTTTAGGAAGGCGCTTGATCATCTGTAAATAGCCTTTGATCGTGCCGAATTCTTCCATCATAGCCAAAGCTAGACGTTCTGCTATCTGCATATCGTTACCAGAAGTATCTAAGCCGTACTCCTTCGCCAGAGCCATCATCTTGTCTTTATCTGCAATACCGTAACTGGGGGATTCACCTCTGGCGGTGGACAACAACGTCTCCACCACTTCCCGGCCATGGTCAGAATGTGCCGCGGCTCCTGTAGCGATCTGATCCAAAAGATTTCGGGCTACGATCAGGTCGGCACCAGCTCCGCACACTCCATGGGTCCTATCCCCTCCCATCACACGGCAGGGGCCCATGGCGCAACGTTGACATGATAATCCTGATTCACAGAATTTACAATGAGGTTGCTGTTTCTCCAAACGGTCCCAAACGGTTTCCACCCCTTCGTGCATGGCTTTGCTCAAGACCTGTTGTACAGAAGGGTCCAATGCCCTTTCCTCTACTTTCCTCGGTATATCCTCTACCTTTAAACGTTCGGGAGATGTTTTTAAACATTCCACCAATATTATTTCGAGATTTTCTTTATCCATTGTATCAACCCTCCTGGCTTCCACTATCGTGGTATATTACGTGATATAGAATTTTCTTAAGATTATTTGATACTATGTAAAGCAAAAAATGATGTTTCATTGAGATCTTTAACGGATGCGATCTCGATCAAAATATCGGGATATACGACGGGATATACGACGGTCGGTAATAAAATCCCTTCAACGTCAGATGATGATATAAAAATTGGAAAGGGGGAGCGTGAGAATGTTTTCTCACGCTCTTGTTTACACACCAATGTCCTTATGAGGCATTCTACAGGACACAAGTTTCCTATCGTTAGGCCTTCTTGTTGCCGTCGTAGAAGGGACCAGCATGGTATCCCAGCTTTTCGGCGACATCAACAAGTGAATGACCATCGATGTTCATCTTCAACCCAGTGTTCTCGAAAGGCACTGTAAGGGTCATACCCTTGTCAGTGGAGAACACGCCTAGACCAACCGTCTTAGTCACCGAGATAACCTTTGTGTCGGGGAAGGCGTAGGCGATGTTGTCATAGCCGTCCTCGCAGGTCAGCGGTATGATGACAGTGGCCTCTTCGAAGGTCTTGGCGGTAGCCTTGTCTGTTTTTCTCTTCTCTATGAGATCAAGTAGACAGGCCGCTCCCACCAGCTCTTCTCTGATGACGTTGTATCCATCAGACCTAAGTTTCTCGGCTAGATGGCTTGTGCGTTCTCTTCCGCCTATGTCACAGAATTTAATGCATGTGCCACAGGTGAACAGGATGATCTTATCGTCCTTTTTTAATTTACTCGCCAATTCGTCATAGGTGAATCTTCTTATCGATATTATCATTTCAGTGTCCCTCCGGAACCGGTACAGGGATCTTACCTTCTTTCTGCCTCTCCCCTGACATCATCTGCCATTCCTGACCTGCAAGGTCCTTGTATTTCTCGAATGGCATTATCAGTTTGAGGTTGCCTACTCTTCTGTCACCTACCACTAGACCTAGAGTTTCGACGGTCGGAATAACCCTTATGTCCGTCCATCTCCTCGATGCACTGGTCCATCCTGCCACGCAAGCTGAGACCACCACTGCTGTGATACCATCGCTGACCCTTGCATTGCGTACGTAATCGTACACGCATAGACCTGCAGTGGGAATTATGTCGGTAACGGTATATCCATCCGCCTTCAATCTTGCAGCCAGTTTATTCATATGATCCACACCTCCGGACCCACAGAAGCGTACGCAGCAATTACAGCAGATCACAGCGATCTTATCGTTCTTTTTTAAATTCTCAGTTATCTTCTCATATGGAAGTGGTTCAGAAAGACTTACCATCAATACCCCTCCTTTATCATGTCTATAGCAGCTCTAAGGTAGGTGCCTGCCTCGATCAATTTCTTGGCTGTGTTGTCTCTTTTTTCGCCTCTAACATCCACGAAGTCCGTGAGTATCAGTGCACCGTAGGGGCAGTTCTCCACACATGCGGGTTGCTTCCCCTCGTTCTGACGGTCTATGCACAGATCGCACTTGACCATTTTACCACTGCTCGAGTTAACCACGGGTACTCCGAAAGGACATGCCAGAACGCAACTTCCGCATCCGATGCAGACGCTGCCGTCAACTTGTATTCCATAATCCGCGGACACTTTAATAGCGTCAACTGGACAAACCTTTATGCACGGGGGGTCTTCGCAATGGAAACACCTCATGCTGATCGGATAGACCATGTCTACCCAAAGAACATGACTGTGACTATCCCATTCGTGTTCCTTTGCACATGCCTCTACGCATTCTTCGCAACCCAGACAATGGTAGGGTTGTAGATACACTTTTTTTGTCATTGTTTTACTCCTTCTACATTTGCTCTGTTAATCAGTTTACATTTTGAGCATACTTCGAAAATACGATTAGGAAGTTCCAGTCCCTGAATGTTTTTCTCGGGGTCTCCCTCGGCCAATTTTAATTTGATAGCGTCTAATTGTCGGTCGGTTGCAAACGTTTCGTTACAGACCGAACAAACTCTCAAACTCATGTTGGCATCATCTATCACACCGCCCTCGAGGAATTGGGCGAGGTCAAATCCATGTTTGATCTCTATGGCATCCTGTGGGCACATTTCTTCACAGATCCTGCAGGTCCTGCAGTTGAAGGAATTGTGTCCGATGTATCGCCAACCGTCCCGGTCATCCATTTCTATGACGTCCTCGGGGCAGTTTAGATAACAAGTTCCACAGCCGATACATTTATCCGCATTCCACTTCGGAAATCCATATCCTTCCATCACATCGTTCTCTTCGAACTCAATAGGACTATCGGGATGGAAATCCATGGCTTGAGCCAAGGATATCAAAGCATCCCGGATGTGCTCCCTCTTCTGGAATTTCTTGGAAATATTGACCTTATCGGGGGAAAGATTCACTGGACTAGGTCCGAGTTCCTTTATCTTTTTGACGAAATCCGTTATCGTTTCTTGGAACTTCGGTCCTTCCGAGGCCGATACCCATTGCAGTTCAAAACGGTCTTTTAGACCTAGCTGCTCAAGGATGGCGTCCAAGAATTTTGCACGTCGTTCGGCCTTCATATTCCCGCTGATGTAGTGACAATCTCCAGGATGGCAACCCATTACGATTACACCGTCCGCACCGGATTCCAGTGCGTTCAGGACGAAAAGTGGATCTACTCGTCCAGAACACATTACCCGTACCACACGGAAGTTCGGAGGCATCTGTAAACGGGATACGCCTGCCAGATCGGCTCCGGCGTAAGAGCACCAATTACAGCAGAACCCCAGTACGGTAGGTTCCCACTCATCTTTAGTCTTAAGATTGGAATTGGTCATGGTTCAATCCACCTCCAAAGCCGCTCTGACCATGGCCATGATCTGTTCGTTCTTGAAACCTAGTTGTTCCATTGCACCAGAGGGACAGGCTGCAACGCAGCTGCCGCATCCCATACACAATCCTTCGTTGACGTTAGCTTTGCGTTCTGCAGGGTTCAAAGGGTTCTCGATGATGGTAATGGCCTTGTATTCACAGATCGGTTCACATATCCCGCAGCCGTCGCATATGTCCTCGTTGGCATGTGCTACGATACCTTGGGTCTCCAAATACTGTTTGGAAATGATGGATATGGCACGGGATGCTGCGCCGGACGCTTGTCCGATAGTCTCGTCAATGAATTTCGGCCAGTGAGCTAATCCTGCCATAAAGATGCCGCCGTTAGCAAAGTCCACAGGCCTGAGTTTCATATGTGCCTCAAGGAAATAGCGGTCTTTACTCGTAGAGACTTTCAACATCTTAGCGATATCCTCGTTCCCTTCGTTGGGACGTATGCCTACGCTTAACACGACGCAGTCAGGAGACAATTCAACTTGATCTCCTAATAGGACATCATCTACTACGATGTTGCCGTCGGTGGTCATCTCAGGCATCTTGTCCTCTGGATATCTTATGAATATTATCCCGAGTTTACTTGCTTGCTTGTACAGAAGTTCCCTTAAACCATAGGTCCTGATGTCCTTGTGTAAGATGAATATCTGGGCCTCAGGATCCCTATTCTTAATCTCTATGGCGTTCTTTATAGCCTTTGAACAGCAGACACGACTGCAATAAGGTGCCTCAGCGTTCCTGGAACCGACACACTGTATCATGACCACATTTTTGGCCTTGAATTTATCCTCGGCCATGATCTTTTCCAGTTCGTTCTGTGTCACCACCTTCTGGTCCTTTCCGTAGTTGTACTCCTTGGGAGTGTACGGCTTAGCTCCGGTGGCTACCACGATGGCACCAGCCTCCAGTTCTTTGTCGCCGGTGATCCTCACTTTAAAATTGCCGACGAAACCATTGACGTCTTCTGCCTTTGTGTTCAAATGCACAATGATATTCTTATTGGCTAGAACTTTAGTTTCTAGGTCTTTTATGTACGTCCTAGGGGATATCCCATCTTCCATGGTGTACAGATCGTTCATCTGACCGCCCATGGTATTTGTAGCCTCCAATATATCCACCTTGAATCCCTGGGCTGCTATGTCCAAGGCTGTGGTCATTCCAGCTAGTCCGCCACCTATAACGACGGCAGAATGGTTCACCGGCAGTTTGGATTTTGTCAGTGACTCAAGATATCTGGACTTGGCCACGGCCATTTTCACCAGGTCCTTGGCCTTCTCAGTGGCCTTCTCAGGCTCGTTCATGTGGATCCAAGAGCACTGATCACGAATGTTTGCCATTTCGAATAGGAATGGGTTCAATCCAGCTTCTCTACAGGTACTCTGGAAGAGTGACTCATGGGTTCTTGGTGTACATGACGCAACCACCACCCGGTTCAGCTGGTGTTCCTTGATAAGGTCCTTGATAAGTACTTGGGTATCTGCAGAGCAGGCGTACTTGTTCTCCATAACGTATACGACGTTAGGCAAGGTCTTAACGTACTCCACCACTGCCGGAACATCTATTGTGCCGCGTATGTTGATACCACAATCACAGACGAACACACCTATCCGTGGTTCCTGTCCAGTAACATCGTTTTCTGGAACTTCTTTAACTACGGTATCGATGCTGATTCTGTTCTTGAATATATGTGAACCAGCTTTAGCAGCTGCACCGCTGGCTTCTGCTACCGTTGTAGGGACATCCTTCGGAGCACTGAAGGCACCTGTCACGTAGATTCCTTTTCTTGAGGTCTCCAACGGATTGTAAATACTAGTTTTACAGAATCCATATTCGTTCAATTCAAATCCTAAACGTTCAGCTAGGACCTTGGCCTGTGCCGGAGGTTTGAACCCAGCGGATAGAACTACTAAATCAAATTCTTCAGCACATATTTCAGTGCCGACACTATAACGTAACAATAAATTGTTATTCTCTATTTCTTCCACTGATGCGACACGAGAACCGCGTTGCATACGTATCCCGTATTCGCCCTCGGCCCTGTTGGCATAATCCTGGAATTCTTTCCCCACGGCTCTGACGTCCATAAAGAATATTGTAGTCTTTAAATCAGGGCTGTGCTCACCTGCGATGATGGCTTGTTTTAGTGCGTACATACAACAGACCGACGAGCAGTACGGATTTCCTACTTTCTCGTCCCTAGATCCGACACATTGGATGAACGCGACTTTTTTCGGGGTCGCACGATCAGAAGGTCTGACCACGTGTCCCTGATAAGGTCCGGTAGCGCTCAGTACTCGTTCGAATTCTAAACTGCTCATCACGTTCTTATGTCTCTTATAACCGTATTCTGTTTTCAGACTAGAATCGAAGAGTTCGAAACCAGGTGCAAGCACCACAGCTCCAACGTTCACTTTTTCGATGGTCTCTTTCATCTCATAATCTATAGCATCCGCCGGGCATACCTTGGCACAAACTCCGCATCTGCCTTTAGTAAGATACAAACAATGATCAGGATCTATTGCGTACTTCATCGGTACAGCTTGAGCATAAGCTACGTAGATCGCCTTTCTATTCATCAATCCAAGTTCATACTCGGCTGGGACCTTACTTGGGCATTTTTCTGCACAAAGTCCACATCCTATGCATCGGTCCTCTCGTATGTAACGAGGTTTCTTTTTCAAAGTGACGGTAAAATCGCCTGCTTCTCCCTCTACGTCCATGACTTCGGTCAAAGTCATCATGGTAATCATAGGGTGCCGACTGGCCTCCACTAATTTAGGAGACAGAATACACATAGAACAATCATTCGTGGGGAAAGTCTTGTCCAATTGGGACATGACCCCGCCGATACTGGCCTTACTTTCGACCATATATACTTTGAATCCCGACTCTGCAAGATCCAAAGAGGTTTGGACTCCGCCAATACCTCCGCCTACAACCAACACAGAACCGCTTTTGGATTCTCTGCCAGACACTACGTCCATTTTTTTAACAAATTTTTTGGATGTAAGATCTTTTTCCGTTATTTCAGTTAACGACTCTTGGATTATAGTTTTTGAACTGCTCAGTTATATTTCCTCCTGGCTAGTCACCATTCTCGCCTCGAACACATGCTTTAAATCCTCGGTCTATTGATTTTCTTTACCGTGAGACGAATGGGAGCCCCAAGAGACAGAGGATTACGCTGGTCGATTTTTACATTTTAACCTAAGTGTTTGATATAAATCGAAAAAGGTTTTTATATTACTTAAAGCAATCGTCTAAAAATTTTGATAATTTCATGATATTTTCGACCAAAAATTCGCGTTTTTTTAGGCGTATTTTTCAGTGCCCCAGAAGCTAAAGATCCGTGGGGTGTTAATAAATGCATATTTCTCCATTTTGGCGTCAAAGGTCATAATTCTGTTTTACGGCCAAAATAGCAAATTCCGACTTTTAGACTCTAAATTACAGTCGCCAGGACGTTCTATGCAAAATTATTGATGAAATATGCTTTGATAAATGGGTGACTTCAGGCCGTCGCGAATCAGATATATGTCGCACATCCAGTCAGTATCTCGGCCTGTATAGTGCCTGCTTCCAAAATGTCCTATGATCGTGGCGATACATAAAAACATCTCGATCAATCATTTTGATAGGATATATAGGAAAATGTCTTTATGGTTACCGATAAAGTATTCGTGTTGTACTCACAGTAGATAAGTGATATTGTCCTTAAATCAAAATGGAGTCACAAGTGCACGTTATAGTAATCAGATAAAATGGATTGGCTTCCTGGTTTAGTAATAAAGGATGCCGATCCTTTGTTGTTTAAGCTCCGCGGCCCACGGGGCGCATCATCACTATTCGGTCTTAAGTTCTTGGATACGTTCTTTGATACCTTCAAGATCCGATTCCAATTGTTTAGCGCATTCTTCCAGGTGACGTTGTTCATCCTCTGGGCTCGGAACATATGTCGGCATCGGTGTGCAACCTACCTGTTCTTGGTAGACTCCGCTCAAGCAACGGCCCATTCCTCGACCTCGTCCTATTCTACGTGCACTACGTCCGTAGTTCATTCCACGTCCTCCACCGAATTCAGGTACATCGTAACCAACACGATATTCCATCCTTCTTCCTGTCGTAGGTCCCCTTCCTTCGGGGCCCATTCTATCTCCTCTTGGCATAATTTATCTCTCCTTTTATTTTTCTATTTGTCCAATATGATCCATAGGCGCACGACACGTGTTGGGTCAGACCACCCACGTTCTACCACAGCTGAGGCTGTGTTTTTTCGCCTAGATCAGATTAGTTCTCGTTCCTCTTTCCCCGTCCACGACCTTCGCCGCGGCCAGAGTTCGGACGACCAGGAGTTTCAGATT
>CAYJDU010000010.1:11487-14889 GCA_964369035.1 uncultured Methanomassiliicoccales archaeon
CCCCGTCCACGACCTTCGCCGCGGCCAGAGTTCGGACGACCAGGAGTTTCAGATTCGTTAGATCTAGAGCAAATCCCCATTCCTCTTCTAGGTCCCTGTCCTTCAGGGCCCGTTTTATCATTTCTTGGCATATTTTATCGCTCCTTTATTTTTTTGCTGATCTCCGGTCACCAGTATCGTATTCTCCGGACTCAATCCGAATGGCTCGTCCGTTCACAAGGGCAGTGGCCACTTTTACTCGGGCTGAACGTAGGTCGCTCCAGAATGTTCTTCTTGATATTCCCATACGGGCTGATGCCTCCTCCTGAGATAGACCTTCCAGGTCCACCAGTCTTATGGACTCCAGTTCAGCATAGGTCAGCACCACGGAATCCATGGGGCTTGCCACATTACCAGGAGGTCCGAAGTAAGTGGTAGAAGGGATATTCTCTACACATCGGGGCCCTCTACGTCTTCCTCTACCATGTCCAGGTATCATCAATATTGCACTACGTCGCAACAATTATATAAACTTATTGCACATTTGAGCAATATATGACATAAATATGAAGTTTGACCCAAATGAATATAACGTTATCTTATAAACGAAAAATCTTAAAAGAAAATTTTTGGCGACCCTATGATCACGGTGGTCTTTCTTATCCTTTGGAGGACAAGAAGTTCTCTATGGCCCCTCGAAGAGTGCTAGCTGCCAACAAGCCACAATGCTCATTCTCTTTAGGCAGTCCTCCTAAGGCATTGACAACATCCCATTGGCCGATCTTAAGGGCTTCTTCAACGGTTTTGCCTTTCGATAATGTGGTGACCATGCTTGCTGATGCAATACTGGAGCCACAACCGTCAGTGTTGAAAGAGATCTCCGATATGGTGTTATCTACTATTTTTATCCAAATACTCATCGAATCTCCGCAGGAACCAGTAACCTTGGAGAAGCCGTTAGGATCTTCTAATTTACCAAAGTTCCGAGGATTCATGAAATGGTCGATGGTTGTTTCCGAATATATTTTTCGGGCATCTTCGAGTATTTGTTCCTGAAAATCGTCAAACTCTGAGTCCATTTAATTGCCTCCCATATCTTAAAAAGATAATACTGGATGACTTTCTGAACTATAAAGAAATGTCTAATTATTTTTTAAAGAAACTCGGTCGAAAAACAATTAATAATTTCTGTTGTAATTTTCATTGCTATAACCAGTATTCAAAAAAAAGCGGTAATAACAATTGATATGGCGACCATAATAATTAGCAACAATGCCACAGACGCCCATCTGTAATTCTTATTTTTCGCTAAAGAGATCATGGATACTATAACGCCGAGCATTGGTGAAGTTATCAATATCAATAATCCTAGCCATAACACTTGATCTCCAAAGCCCATAGATTCTATGATAAGGCCTAAGGCGATTACTATAACGCCTATGACCGCTCCCCACCACAAGGTTTTAGCTGTCGAACCGTAAAGATTCATAGATATCCTCCTGCGTTCAACATCATTATAGCAGAGATGAAGAACAATAGTACTGAAAAGTATTTTCTTAATGACATTCCGTCAATATGAGATGCAATTTTAGTGCCTATCATCGATCCTATAAAACCTCCGACGGCTACTGAACCTGCAAACGTCAAAGAGACTTCGCCCATGATAAAGTATAATATCGCACCTACGAACGCAGTTATTCCGACCATGTAGTTACTTGTGGCCGTAGCGGCTTTCATCGGCACTCTCATGTAAAGGTTCATGATTGGTACTTTGATCGCGCCTCCGCCCATTCCAGTCATAGATGATATGACTCCTGCTAAGGTACAAAGCGCAACACCTTTTTCTCCATTTTGTATATCGTAACGGATATCTTTTTTCTGTACTTCATCATAATATGTGAATCTGTACGCTCCTGGCTCATCGGAAGGTTCGATCATACGTTTAGGGTCGGCAATCATTCTGATCGCGGTGAATATCAGTACCATTGAGAATATCGTGGTCATTGCGAAATTGCTCAGATAAGTTGCTATGAACACTCCAAGAATAGCACCAAAGACAGTAGTAACTTCTAGTAGTAGACCAAGATGGATGTTAGAAACACGTTTGTTAACATACACCGAGGACGCTCCGACGGATGTGGCGACTATTCCGATCAAGCTTATTGCTACAGCATCTTTGGCGATAAGTCCGAAAAGGATAGTCAGTATCGGGACTATTATCATGCCTCCTCCGATGCCAAAGAGGGCGCCCATGACTCCTGCAATAAGGCCTACAAGCATCAAAGATATGAGTAGAACCGGGTCCATTGATACTCCGATTGACAGTATCATATTAAGATTATGGCAAAAGGATTATTATCGTATCCCGTGTAATGTTCCACGTGTCCGTTATAATGGTACGTTACTCTGAGATAGGCCTCAAGAGCACACCAGTAAGAATCAGGTTCGAGAATCAGCTCAAGGACGCTATGCTCTCTATGCTTGCAGCCGATGGTGTGGAAGCACTGGTGGATAGAGGGGACGCCCGTTATTACGTCCAGACGGCAGATACAGATTCCGCTATCAGGTCCCTAAGGAAAGTTTTCGGTATCGGTTCCCTCTCAGTGGCTGAGGTGACCACATCGTCTATGGAGGATATATGTCGTACCGCGGCGGAATATTCTAAAGGACGTATTTTTCAGAACGAGTCTTTTGCGGTCAAGCCCAGAAGAGAAGGGTCCCACCCTTACAAAAGCATGGACGTTGGACGGGAAGCAGGTTCTGCGATATTCGTGGAAAACGAACATCTTGGCGTTAGAGTAGATCTCACAAATCCAGATAAGATTTTTTATGTTGAGGTCAGAGAGAACAAGGCCTATGTGTTCGACGAGTACGTACGTTGTCATGGCGGTCTGCCGATAGGATCACAAGGACGTGTGATCACCTTCTTGAACGATGACCGTGCATCTCTATCAACATGGTTGATGATGAAACGTGGGTGTAGGGTAACGGCTAGAGGGAAGGATACCGCTGGGATATTGACACATTATGACCCAGGGATAAAATTTATTGACGAGGACCAGGAAGATCCCCGTAACATTTTAGGATACGTTATGGGAACACCCTTAGATAAAATCAAAGAAGTGGACGTATCAAAATATGATCTCCCCGTATATTTTCCCACTGTTGGTATGACCGATGCCAAAGTCAAGGAAATGATAGATTCTTTAAAGAAAGAATGTAAAATAAATTAAAAAGTTTATTGGCGGGGATAATCCCCGCTTCAGTGTCTTCTTGGGTCCTGGAGACGCTTCTTTTCACTTCTGCTGGCTCTGTGAGCTCTAACAGACGGTCTAGCGTTCTCGGCACCCTTACCGGTGTGCCTCATACCACGGCCTTTCTGTCCAGCAGATGTCTTTCCGCGGTAAACACGGCCAGTGCTGC
>CAYJDU010000011.1:0-14368 GCA_964369035.1 uncultured Methanomassiliicoccales archaeon
TCACTATTTAAACAATTTAGTTCATAACCAACTTATCTCAACGGTTATTATATAATAGGAAAAATTGCCATATTGTATAAGTGGTTGTGTAAACGTGAATGAACCAATTATGAAAGATGCAGAGGGCGGGGATGCTTACGCATGTCTCGGCGTTGCATACATGTATCATCACGGCAAAGGTTTAGAATACGATCTCAATGAGGCAATTAAATGGTACGTTAGAGCAGTAGACGCCGGATGTACCAGGGCTCAGTGGGAGATTGCCAAGATGTATAGGGACGGCATAATCTTTGATCGAGATATCGATGAATCGATGAAGCATCTTCACAACGCCGCTGATATGGGTAATCCGGAGGCACAACTTACTCTCGCTTTAGAATACGTTCATGGTGTCCTGATCGAAAGGGATCTTGAGAAGGCTTTTCGATATATGGCCACTTCAGCTAGACAGGGTGTGCCTATGGCACAATTCTATCTAGGATACATGTACAGGAACGCCATGGGTATTGATGGAAGTCGTACCGAGGCAGAACTCTGGTATTCCAGTGCGACCATATCAGGCAATGCTGATATGTTCATGCAGATCGGCCTTATGTATGAGTTCGGGTTGGACAGAATAACGCATAATGAGGTCGAGGCCGCAAAATGGTATCAGTATGGTGCAGAGAGAGGTCATGAAGGATGTTTGTTCTCTCTTAACAAGGTCAAACTGAATCTAAAGAATAAGGTCAAGGAAACATACGAAGAAAGAATCCAACAGCTCAAGAATATAAACTCGGTGAAGGAGAGGGAAGCGAGACAATTGGCTTTCGATATAGCTAACAACTTTTTCGATAACGGTGATTTTAAGAATTCGTTCATACATTTCGAGAAAGCCGCAGATCTAGGAAATTCGGATGCTATGTTCTTCTTATCCCTAATGTACCGTGATGGGATGCATGTAAGGCGTAATATGAGGAGATCATTAGAACTACTAGCCCGTGCGGCGGACGCAGGGTCCGCCGATGGGCAGTTCATGCTCGCACGGCTGTATGATGTAGGGGGAGGTCTCGCTGAAAGTGAGATTGACTCGATAAAGTACTATACCATGGCAGCCGCAGGAGGGTATCTTTCAGCTTTTTATTATCTTGGTCAATATATGGATCATCCTGAAATCCATGTTAGGCGATCTATTGGAAAATATCGGTGATATTTTGGGATTCAAGGAACAATTGGAAGCCGCTAACGCGGGAGATCCGAATGCTCAAACTGCTATGGGTTATCTCTTTTTCACAGGCGACGGTGTTGTAAAAGATCGCATCCAAGCTGCTAGATGGTTCCGAGCCGCGATAGAGCAAGGTAATGCAGAGGCAATGTGTAATCTAGGATACATGACGGTTCACGGCGAAGGTGCAACCTGCGACTTTGAAAAAGGATTCGAGCTATACAAGAGGTCAGCAGATCTTGGATACTCCCGAGCGATGTTCAACGTTGCGGATATGTACTCTGATGGACGTGGAACCGAGCAAGATTGGGAGAAGGCCAGATATTGGTATGAACGGGCAGCTGAGGATGGCTCTATACCAGCATATTATCGTTTAGGCGTAATGTACGAGCTCGGTCGAGGCGTAGATGTCAATCATAAGAGGTCCGCAGAGATATACGGCAAGTGTTTCTCTGAGGGTTATATCAAGGCCGGATATCGTTTGAGTATGCTACACTTAGAAGGCAAAGGCATGGAAAAAAATCCTGATGTGGCCGTAAAATTTTTACTTAAAGCGGCTGAACTATCGTCAGAGGACGCAATGTGTCAACTTGGTAAGATGTCACTGACTGGAGAGGGTATGGTCAAAAGCATACGTAACGCTAGATCATGGTTATCTAAGGCTGCTGTAAGAGGAAGTGAAGAGGCGAAAAACATTTTAGCATCCGACGTCTTTGCTTCTCAATGACTGCAGTTAAAGAAGGACTTTATTACACAAAAGAAGGCATATGGGTCGAGATCAATGGCACTAAAGCCAGGATTGGAATCTCACACCGGGCCCAGGACGATCTCGGCGAGGTCATATACGTTCAACCTCCGGTCGTCGGAAGGCATATCTCCAAGAACGATGAGATAGGAGCTATCGAAAGTTTCAAAGCCATCGCCCCCACAATTTCTCCAGTGACTGGAACAGTATTAATGATCAATCTTTCGTTAGAGGGAGAACCATCTCTTATGAACTCTTCACCCTACGAGAAAGGATGGCTTGCAGAAATAGATCTCGATGACCCTAGTATAGAAGGACTTCTTACGGCTGATGAATATAGATTACTTTAATGTATAATAACATACATCATATTACTAAAACAATCATTAAGATTATATCTATGTTCATTGTTCATCATAATTAAGCACCATGAAAATGAACGAGTATCAGCTTGAAACGATCAAGCGCAGACTTTCGACCATAAAACAGGATAGCCCCTTTTACGGCAAGATGTACGTTGACGTAGACACGTCTAAAGTTATAGACCAGAAAACCTTTGAAGATTTACCGTTCACAGATAAGTGTGATCTGCGGGAAGCTTATCCTTTGGGATTAGCAGCAGTGCCTGAAAAAGAGATAGTGCGGATACACTCCTCATCAGGGACCACGGGGACTCCCGTGATTATACCGTACACCCGAAAAGATATCGACGACTGGGCCATAATGTTCGAACGTTGTTATAGGATGGCTGGCATAACAGATGAGGATTGTATCCAGGTCACACCAGGATATGGTCTTTGGACTGCTGGAATAGGATTTCAATGTGGTTCTGAAAGAATAGGTGCTATGACCCTCCCTATGGGACCTGGAAATACGGACAAACAGATACAGTTCATGATTGACTTTAAGAGCACCGTACTGTGTTCTACGTCTTCGTACGCGTTGTTGCTTTCCGAAGAAATAAAAAAACGGGGGGTAGGCGACAGATTATCGCTTAAAAAGGGAATAATCGGCTCTGAAAGGTGGGGGGATAAAATGCGTAATCGTATCGCAGCCGATCTAGGCGTGGAACTTTATGATATCTATGGACTCACTGAGATATATGGGCCTGGGATAGGCATAAGTTGCGATTATTCCAACGGGATCCACTTATGGGACGATTATATTTATTTCGAAATCATAGACCCGAATACTGGGAAGGTTCTCCCAGACGGGGAGGAAGGAGAGTTAGTAATAACGACCCTTCAGAAGGAAGGGGCTCCGCTGATAAGATACAGAACTCACGATCTAACACGTATAATACCAGGTAAATGTAAATGCGGGTCTAGGTTCCCGCATATCGATATCATAACTGGACGTACTGACGATATGGTGAAAGTCAAAGGAGTGAACATGTTCCCTGCTCAGTTTGAAGAAGTTCTTGCTGAGACAGATGGGTCAGAATCCGAATACCAGGTGATGATAGACCATCTTGATGGAAAGGACCTTCTCACGTTATATTTTGAAACGAAAGTACCAGAATCCGAATATGAAAGGTTAGAAAAAGAAGTTCGGGACCGTTTTAAATCCAAGGTAGGGGCCACTATAAATCCTAAAGCGGTGAACCTAGGAGACTTACCACGTAGTGAGAAGAAGACCAGTCGTATATTCGATAATCGTTATTGATCAATCATCTCTTGGACCCGCCGATCATCACAAGGTATGCCAGCAACGCCTCTAGTTGTATGCGTTCGTTGCTACCTTCCACGATACGGAACTCTATCTCACCGGTTTTGTCCACCAAACGGACCTTTTCCGCATCAGAGATGCTCAGGTCGAAGAATGATGAGTGTATCTGACGTATGATGTCCTGGCCGGAAAGGCCGAATTCGATCATAGTATCATCTAGCATATCTCGGGCAAGTACAAAGTTACCGTCAAGTGCCGTCTCAAGTATCTTCTTAACCATATCGGGATTGGCTAGGCCGGTGGTCTGATAGATAGTGTCAAGGTCTATCATTTTTCCAAGGGAGGCGGCCACCTGCAAAGAGTTTACGGCTCTTCGCATATCTCCTCGTGCTACGTGTACAAGTCCTTGTAAAGCATCCTCTTCGATATTGACGTTCTCTTTCTTGATTATCATTTTCAGATAGTCTTCTACATCCTCTTTGGTAAGAGGTCTGTAGCGGAAGATGGCACATCTCGATTGGATAGGATCTATTATTTTAGACGAATAATTACATGAAAGGATGAAACGACAGATCCTGGAATATTTTTCCATGGTCCTTCTTAGAGCGGACTGAGCATCGTGAGTAAGTGCGTCTGCTTCGTCCATAAAGATAATTTTAAAATCGGCACCGGAGAGCGGAGATGTTCGGGCGAACTCTTTAATCTTACCTCTGACAACGTCAATACCGCGCTCGTCGGAAGCATTGAGTTCCATGAAGTTACCTCTCCATTCTTCGCCGTACATCCCTCTGGCTAGAGCTAACGCACTGGTGGTTTTACCAGTGCCCGCGGGACCAGTGAACAGAAGATGAGGCATGTTCCTAGATTCAACGTAGGATGAGAGCCTTTCTGTAACGTTCTTTTGACCTATCACTTCTTTTAGTTCTTTAGGCCTGTATTTCTCTGTCCAGATTTCGTTCATCTTATCCACCGTCCATATGTTCATCCAATGATATAATTTACCTTTATTTCTTAGATTTGGAACATGTTACCCTATGATGTGGCTAAGAATAGTTATACATTCCTTCGCCATTCGGATTCTTATGAAGATCTACGATGCTTATAAATTGGCTATAGAAACTGGAAGAAAGAATGATCCTCGTCCTACTTCTGAGGTAGAGATCGCAATGAATGAACAGAAGGAGAACTATGAAGCACTTTCTGAAGAGAAAAAACAGTTCTTCGACATGGAAAGACTCTGGAATCCTTATGCCGATTCAAGATTTTCTGCCTTAATAGAAGAATCTAAAGAACTTGAGGCCGAGAGGTTCATGTGGGGTATCGACATAGGTACAGGTGAGATGCTTCTAGCCGACCGTTTAAGGGAGAAAGGGCAGACGATCTCTGCAGTTATAGCTCATCATCCGACTGGGCTATCAAAGGTCCCATTCCCTGAGGTTATGGGAATGCAGACCGACATGTATGCTGCCGATGGGGTCCCGATCAACGTATGCGAATCTTTGATGAAGCCAAGGATGGACGAAGTACTTAGAAACGTGATGGGCTCTAACTTTAATCAGTCGGCGGACTCAGCATCCTTGTTAGGTATACCTATGTGTAATATCCATTCACCGGCAGACAATATGGTACAAAAACACATGGACGATATGCTGGTTGAACTTGAGGCAAGAACTCTGGGCGATATAATCGAAAGATTGTATCAGGAGCCTGAGTGTGCCCAAGCAGCGAGATACAACAATCCTCCTGCTATCATCGTAGGAAATAAGAAGAACAGATGCGGTAAGGCTGTGGCTAAAATGACCGGCGGGACCTCTGGTCCTAAAGAGATATATGAACAATTCGCACGGGCAGGTGTAGGCACGGTGGTAGGTATGCACTTCCCCGAGAGTCATATCGAAGAGGCTAAGAAAGTAGGTATTAACATGATCGTTTCTGGGCACATGGCTTCTGATTCTATAGGTATCAACTTGATCTGCGACGTATGGGAAAAGAAAGGTATTGAGGTCTTCGGATGCTCGGGCCTTATACGCCACAGCAGGAACTGAGATGTTCGAAAAGGCCTCGACGGTGATACGTAACATTGACAAATTGTCTTTCGATTACGTTCCGAAGAAGCTGATACATAGGGATGCTCAGAGGACTCGATTGGAAACATATTTCCGCCCATTGGCTGAGAGTGGGAAGTCCTGCTATGCCTTCCTCACAGGAAACGTTGGTACTGGAAAGACGGCCACTGCAAAACGTTTCAGCGAGGACATGGCGAAATTCTGTTCTGACGCTGGCCGACCTATAGATATGATATTTGTGAACTGCAGGAGCCGTAATACTGAGGCGGGAGTAATCCTTGATCTCGTAAGACATTTTGACAAAGGTTACCCGGAAAGAGGATTCTCACCTGACGAGATGATGCGTTCTTTCACTATACATGTGGAATCCGGGGCAAAACCCGTGTTGATAGTCCTCGATGAAGTTGACATCTTGCTTAAAAAAAGTAACATAGACTTAATCTATCAGTTGACTCGTTTTTCCGAGAATATAATAGGGAAGGCCGAGATATCTTTACTATTGATCTCACAATTCCCGGTATATGGGTTGCTCGATGAAGCATCCATGTCTACCTTTGGTCGCGGCAACGCTATTACTTTTAACAAATACACCCGTGACGAATTGTATTCAATTACGTTGGCAAGGGCGGAGGATGCCCTTATAGGCGGAAAGTATTCTGAAGATGTTATCGAGCTGATTGCTGATGTAGCTTCGGAGTACGGTGATGCTAGGTTCGCTATCGAGCTTTTAAGAGATGCGGCTATCATTGCAGAGGAGCATTCTGAAGGATGCATGGACACAGAGAACGTCAGAGAGGCCAAGGCGAACATCAACAGCGTAGTTACAGAAAGTAAATTGACGGGGTTGGACATCAATAGGAAACTTGCTTTATTAGCAATAGCTAGGGCGATGAAGAGTAACCTCTACATCAGTATCACGGCGGTAGAAAAAACGTATTCGATAGTATGTGAAGAGTATGGCCGTGAGCCTAGGAAGCACACACAGTTCTGGACCTACATACAGGATATGGATAGACAGAACCTTTTGGAAACTATCGTTAGGAACGAAAAGGAAGGTGGACGCATCACTTACATTTCCTTGCCAGACATACCGTCTAAAATATTAGCAAAGAAACTTGAGACGCTTCTAGAAGGAAAATTGGTTATGTCGTCAGACGTGGAAGAGATCTGAAATCATGAAATGCGACCTATGTCCGTTAGAAGCCGTCACGTTCATAGATTACAACGGTTCCCATCTGTGTGCTGAACACTTTATAAAGTACGTTGATAAACGTGTCAAGAAGGAGATACGTAAACAGATCAAAGTACGATCCGGGGACACAATCGCCGTAGCAGTTTCCGGTGGAAAAGACAGCATGGTCATGTTGCATATCCTGAATGAGATATTCGGCAACCGCCCCAATGTTAGATTACACGTAATAACGATAAACGAAGGTATCCAAGGATACCGTCCTCCCAGTGTGCAGATCGTACGAGAATACTGTTCTGAGAATAATATCTCACTAAGCGTACGATCATTCTCCGAGCTCGGATTGACCATGGACTCCATCTCGGGAGTAGCTGGTGAGAGCACTCCGTGCACTTACTGTGGCGTATTCCGTCGTAAACTTATGAATGACGAAGCTCGTAAGATAGACGCTAGGGTCATTGCCACAGGCCATAATCTTGATGATATGGCTCAATCCATACTCATGAACTTTGTTCGCGGGAACGTTGAGCATCTTGTAAGACTTGGGCCTCATGAAAAAGTTCGCTCCGGTCTGATCCCTAGATTTAATCCCTTGAGGATAATACCCGAATACGAATCGTTGCTTTATGCCACCTTAGTTAAGATTCCATTCTGGGATGGAGAATGTCCATATTGGACCGAGGCGTTGAGGAACCAATATCGGGACATGATCGACAATCTTGATTCTCGGACCCCCGGTATAAAATTCAGCATATTGTCATCGTATGATGAGATAAGACCGATGCTTTATGAGAACTATCCTTCTGTGGATATAAACAAGTGCCAGTGCGGAGAACCATGTGTCGGCGTAAGATGTAAAGCATGCGAATATGTGGAAGTACTCAAAGATCAGATTGGGAAGGTCTGATAAGTGATCTACGCATCAAAGATCCACGAAAGGGACCAGGTCGCAACAACCGCATTTATTACACATAGTAAGACAATCGGCTGAAGAAAGCCCATATTCTTCCATGATCTTCTTCAGCTCTAAAGTAAGATATATCGAACGGTCAGTTGTCACTAGAACGGTCTTTCCTATCGCTGATTCCAAACTTTCCTTACTTGGACCCTCGACTCTTATGGCTCTTAATATCGGGATCACGCCCATTGAGCACAATGTTTCGAACATGGATGTCACGTCCTCGTCGGTCTCACCCATCCCATAGATAACGTTGGATTGGACATTTCCTTTTCTAAAAACGGAAACTGAGTCCTCCAAACGTGCCATTATCTCATTCTGATTAAGATCTGGGCAGACTTTTTTGAAGATCCCACTATTCGGGGATTCTATATTCAATTTGATCTCTGTTACCCCAGCATTTTTTAGTCTGACTATATCTTCTTTCGATGATACGTATGGCTCTACGCCTATAGGTATTTCAGGAAATTCTTTTCTAAGGGCTTTTACGCATGAAACGAACATATCTACTGTCTCTTCAGGACTTCCTACGACTCCGCTGGTCAACGATATGGCTTTGATTGTCATCCCGTCGTTCAAGGCTTTTTGGATCATAGAAACTATTTTTTCGTTCGTAAGGTTCTTTGTTAGATTCTTATCTAGTCTAGGTGAGGCGCAGAATGCACAATTGAATATGCAACGTTGATCCAAATTAAAGAACGCTTGTTCGGGGCTGTGGTAGACCACTGGCTCTATTTTGATATCGTCAAGGAATAATAGACCGTCACGCATCAATGAGATCTTTCCCCCTTGGTCACAAAGTTCGAACTCACCTGAATCGTAACTTACTGCTTTCTTTACTCTGGAACCTTGGAATGAGAATACCGCCGAGGATGAACCAGCTCCAGGTCCCGCTGTTGAACGAGAGAGCCTATACGGCGGGATGTAACCTTCTGGAAGACGTACTTTTCCACCGAGTACAAGTTCTGATTTTTTACGTGCTATCAGATTTTTTTCCATTTGACTCCCTCGCCGGAATCTTCTAGATGTACGTTAGCTTCGTTGAGTCTATCGCGTATCATATCCGATAGGTCGTAAGCTTTGCGTTTTCTCAATTCGGCTCTGAGGTCTATAAGGATCTGCATAACCGAATCGAAAGTGCCATCATCCTCATTAGATTTCTCTGAAAATATTCCCAGGATTTCATTGAATTCATTCAAAAGATCAACGAATTTCTCTGCACCTTCCTTACTCATCGTTCCGTCTGCCATGGATTTGTTAGTGATCCTTGCAAGCTGGAACATTTCTTCTATAGCTGCACGAGTGTTAAAATCGTCGTTCATGGCATCCATGAATTTACTTCTGTGATTCTCGGTAACGTCACAAATATCGCCATCCCCAGATGGGCCTTGTTTCATGTACGCTTTGAGATCGGTGTAGTTATTGGTGAGTCTCTCAAGAGATGTTCTAGCTTCTATCAACATATCTTCGCTGTAAATCAGCGGGCTCATGTAATGAGTGTTCAGGAAATAGAATCTTATGACGTATTGATCGTATTTTTCAGAGACGTCCCGTACTCGGAAGAAATTACCTAGGGATTTAGACATTTTTTCCCCTTGTACCTGTAACATTCCGTTATGCATCCAATATTTCGATAACGGTTTTCCTGTCACAGCTTCTGTCTGTAGTATCTCGTTCTCGTGATGTGGGAATATAAGGTCGTTACCGCCACCGTGTATGTCTATCTCGTCTCCAAGATATTTGCGAATCATAGCAGAACATTCAATGTGCCAGCCAGGACGTCCTTTGCCCCATGGTGAGTCCCAGGAGATCTCCCCGGGCTTGGCGGCCTTCCATATCGCGAAATCCATAGGATTCTTTTTCTGATCGTTAAGTACGATACGGCCGGAAGATTCCATATCCTCCAATTTCTGTTTCGTCAATCTTCCATAATCTTTTACTTTATCTACCGAGAAGTACACGCTGCCGTCTTCTGTGGAGTAGCCGAAGTCGTTGTTTATTATCGCTTCGACCATCTCAATTATAGATTGCATCTCTTCGCTCGCCTTTGGATATAAATCAGCTTTCTGGACACCGAGTTTCTCTACGTCCTCGAAATAATGTTTTATATAACGGGATGAGACCTCTAAAGCATCTACGCCCTCCTCTGCCGCCCGATTGATTATTTTATCATCAACGTCGGTGAAATTCGTTAGATATGTAACGTCATAGCCGCAATGTCTAAGGTATCTGACGATAACGTCGAAGACGATTATGCTTCGGGCGTGTCCCATGTGTATGTCGTCGTAAACGGTCACACCGCACACGTACATCTTTACCTTCCCATGTTCGTGTGGAACGAACTCCTCTTTCTTTCCTGTTAAAGTGTTCTTAATCTGTATAGACATCGAATCGAACCTCTATATCTTATGTTATAGATAAATCGGAGCCGGTCAGTTCTTTAAGGACCTTCTCAACTCTTCTATCTCTTTCCTCAAACAATCGATCTCTGACTTGAGCTCGTTGTAACTTTCTTTCACTGGGTCGGGGAGTGCATCGTGTCTCAGTTCGTCCTCGTCCTTGGC
The DNA here is from genome assembly GCA_964369035.1 of uncultured Methanomassiliicoccales archaeon. Lineage (GTDB taxonomy): Archaea > Thermoplasmatota > Thermoplasmata > Methanomassiliicoccales > Methanomethylophilaceae > VadinCA11. Next base: position 10,395 of record CAYJDU010000011.1, read on the forward strand.
AACTCCCGCTTTTTTAATTATCTTGCCTGGTACGCCTACCACGGTGCATCCGTTAGGTACGTCCTTTAGAACGACGGACCCAGCTCCTATACGTACCCGATCGCCGATCTTTATATCTCCTAGCACGGTAGCGTTGGCTCCCACCACTACGTGATCCCCTATTGTGGGATGTCTTTTTCCTTTTGAGAACGACACTCCGCCTAACGTAACGCCCTGATATAGGACAACGTCGTCGCCGATAATGGCGGTCTCACCGATGACCACACCTGTGGCGTGATCGATAAAGAATCTCTTGCCGATAACCGCTCGGGGATGGATGTCGCATCCTGTAAGTTGATGTGCTTTGTAATTTATTTCACGGGCTTCTTTCTTCTTACCCTGCATCCAGAGCTCGTGGCTTTCTCTGTACATAGAGACCGCGTGAAGGCCTGTGTGGTACTTTATGGCGTCCTCTTCGTCAATAAGGGCGGGGTCGAGCTCCATTGCGGCTGCCAGGTCTTCAGGGTCTATCTTCATATTACGCTATTGGCGACTATCTTATTTATTTGTCCCGAAGATCATTGTTCAAAATCTACGTCCGCATCTTCTGAGAAATTAGCGGAAGGACATGGGCCAAAACATTCCCTGCAGAATATACATTCGCCCTCGTGGATATGCACCTTTCCATCTTTTATATACAACGCACCAGGTCTACATCTGGCTACACATAGGCCACATCCGACACATTGTTCCGCCCTTACCACAATTTGCCATGCCTGGTCCATCTGTCTTTTTGCATCGTTCTCGGCCCCGGCCTTAGAAGTTATCACGCCGTCCCGGTATATGGTAACATAATTTGCAGAGATATATTCTCCATCCGGATCCTCTTCTACCACCCATCCCAATGCATTACTGAAGGGTTTGACCTTTGTTATATCGATGGGTCTTGAAAGTGCGGCCTCTACACTGTATCCTATTGTACACGGTGAAAATCCGTCCTGTATCTTGATCCTTAATGGACCGCCCTCTTCCCTGGATGCACGCCTTGTAAGGTCTGAGACATTTTTTCCCGTCACTCTTTCTACCTCCTCCCGCATAGATGCTGGTGCGTTCTTCCATCTCCACAGCCCGAACCTCTTCCATTCTGGCGGTAGATCGTTAGCCTCAGCATATCTGTCCAAAAAGTTATCCCATTGGGTAAATCTTTCGCTTTTTCCTTCTATTGCGTCGAATTCCGCAAGATCGGACGCAGGACAAAGGAAACATCCAATCCTGTCCAATCCTCGGGTGTACCATACATTGAAAGGCTCTTTCTTACTAAAAATATACAACCAGATATGCATGGCAGTCCAATTCTGTATAGGCGATGCACCTAACTGGTTAGGCGTCCAAGGGTTTTTCCAGACTCGAGGTTTAGCTCTCCTAGCTTCGGATTCATATTTTCTCTGTCCGATAAATGAAAGGACTCCATCAGGGAAATTTTTGTTGATAGCGTTGACGGTAGGCCCTAATTTATTGGTTTTACAGCACCACCTATAATCTTTCGCAGGAGGTCCGAAGTGTACAAGGTTCCCAAAAAACGCATCCTTCGGTGCTTTTTCTTCTATTAGTACTAGATCATGTCTTTTAACCGTATCATGAACGAACTGGACGGTCTCATCGAACTCCAACCCAGTATCGATGAAGAGTACTGGAAGTTTTAATCCAGCATCCATGGTTAATAATAAAGTGGCTTGGCTGTCCTTCCCGCCTGAGAATGATACGATAGCAGGAAGTTGGTTTCTTTCTATCGTGTTCTTTATGAAACCGACAGCTTCACTGACCCTTTTGTTTATTACCTCGGTATTGGCGTCAACGACCTGATCCCAGGTATATTTCTGGTCACGTTCGAGTTTCTCTTCAGGTTTATACCATCTTGGTTTTACTGCCGCCCCTCGTCCACCGACCATCTCTGACGCCGGCATCTTGGCACTTCCTGCGGCTATGATCGTTCCGTCCTTTGTTATAATGACAACCTCGTCACCTGGTATCACATCAGGATGTACCGAGGTCACACCAGGGGCCATGAGGTTTTTACTGTCTTGTACGTATTTTACCGCACCATCGTCGCATACGACGAAACCTTTGCTTATGATATCCTTGAGGCGCATCGCACCCTGCATTCTGAGTATACCTTTCCATCCGTCCCCTAGATCGAATCTCATAGTTGCTACGACGGCACCATCACAAATTACCTCGTCCATGTGATCCAGCCCTGGAACTTTGTTTAAAATGACGATATGACCGTCAGGAAGTACAGCTTTTCCAGAACCTTCGCCGTATGTTTCGTCTAAAATATTACGTATCCTTTCGATATCCTGATCAAAGGCCGGTCGAGAATCTGCCGGAGGCGTTAGAATGACCTCGTCGGTCTCAGAGCCGCAAACAGGACAATCCTTACTCTCTAAAATCGGAAGATTACATCCACCGCACCATCTTAGGTGATTTTTTCCAAGTCTTACGGCTCCCATGTCCTCATCCAGTGCAGAGAACATATTAATTTACTTTTATTCTATGCACTTTTATAAACGATCACGAAACAATAAAAAAACAATAAAAATAATCTATTTTTTGTAATTACGTATTAAAAACGAATATTTATATCAACCAATGTACATTAGAATACATCAATGTATATAAATTCAAATACTATAACGATATTCAGCATCATTAAGATAAGGAAGAATTTTTATGGACGACGATACAAGGCCGCCTAGAAAACGATATGCTATGCTCGTAGCAGGAATGATCGTACAGTTATGTGCCGGAGTAATATACATGTGGGCGGTGTTCAAAGCTCCAGTAGCAGAATATCTGGAAAGATCTCCTGCGGATATTGCATTGGTGTCTTCTATAATGCTTTCCGCTTTCGTTATTGGTATACTTTTAGGGGGAACACTTCAGGATAGGTTCGGACCTAAGTTCATAGCTGTCTTCGGTAGCGCAATAATGTCTATTGGAATAATAGCTACGTCTTTCGTTACTTCTAGTTCAGCAGATCTGATATTTTTAACATACGGCATGGTCGGAGGACTTGGTGTAGGAATAGTGTATCTATGCACCGTTGCTTGCGTACAGAAATGGTTCCCTGATAGACGTGGATTCGCCACAGGGGCCATGGTAGGTGCCTTCGGTTTTTCATTAGTAATATTCGCACCGATAACAAAAAGTCTTCTTGAGAGCGTAGGCGTTCCAGAAACTTTTATGACGATCGGCATAGCGTTTATGATCATATGTGTAGGTGCATCATTGTTCCTTTCCAACCCGCCAAAAGGATATACCGTTCCCGGAGCGATAGCTAAAAAGAACAGCGATCAAAAGCAATATACTCCCAGTGAGATGGTAAGGACCAAGTCATTCTATCTGATATCTGGATCTTTGTTCTTTATCCTTCCAGCTTATTTTATATTAAATCCTAATCTTGTTACTCTCGCGGCTGAAAGAGGATTCTCAGGTTATGCTGAGCTAGGGGTAATGATAACCGGTGTTTTCAGTGCAACGGGTCGTTTGTTGATAACATGGCTATCCGATAGAACGGGACGTATCTCTGCGTTATTCTTGATCACATTGATGACAGCAATTGGCATAATTACGATGACCTTTGCGACCGGTGCGTTGTTCCTGGTATGCGTTGCTATAATATCCTTAGCCTTCGGTGGTGCTTCCGGTACTTACGCTGCGGTGACCGCAGATAATTTCGGAACCAAGAACATGGGAACGAACTACGGTATCGTAACGATAGGATTCGGTGCATCCGCGTTGATATTCCCGTTCCTTTCAAATGCGATATCTGATCCCGGGGACTTTACCAATCCCTTCATTCTTGCGGCAATCACATGTGCTATAGCGTTAGTTCTTGTAATGATGCTAAGAACCATCGGCAATAAGGAAACAAAAGTATCTGACTCGAACATTAATATTAATAGATGAACATAGCGTTCTCACGATGAAGGCGT
>CAYJDU010000012.1:0-14268 GCA_964369035.1 uncultured Methanomassiliicoccales archaeon
GACAAAGGGACTCGGATATGATGGGTTTCCCCTTTTCTCCGAACACTATACATTCCACGCCGGTTCTGACCAACGGGCAAAAATTGTAGCAATCCTTGTTGCATTTCCTGTTCTGACATCTGTCCTGCAGAACCACCGCTATACGCATATCTTCCAGCTAGACACACTTAAGATATAATATTTAGCGGTACTATAGTAAGACAAAGAGGTAAATTAGAATTAGTGGCAACGTCAGATTTTGATAAAGTGACCGAGGACGTTAAGATCCTCACGGGAGACTACAAGAAGGCCATACGGCATATTGCAATACCTATTGCTTTTGCGTTGGCGATATTACAGATCAATATTCTTGTGGACACGTCTTGGGTTGCAGGTCTTGGCGGGGATGCCATGGCCTCAATAAGTATCGTTTATCCAGTGTTTGCGGCAGTGATGGGGATAGGCAGTGGCCTGGGTATCGGGGCCTCGGTGGCCATTGCAAGAAGCATAGGGAGGAGGAATAAACGAGAGGCTGAGATCAGAGGGGGACAGGCGTTGCTTATCTCCATGATTGTGTCGGTGATTCTTACGCCGATACTTCTGCTGACTATGGAATCTTCCATAATCCTTATGGGCGGTTCCGAAATTCTTGGATTGTGCATGGATTATGCCGTCCCGTTGTATCTTTTTACATTTGTAATAATATTTAACGGCGTGATCACCGGCGTGATACGTGGCGAAGGTGCTGCAAAACGATCGATGTACATACAAGTGCTTTCTGCTATATTGAACATAATTTTCGATCCTATATTGATATACGGATTCGGGATGGGAGTGGCAGGGGCCGCATGGGCCACCGTCATCGCTTTCAGCTCTTCTATATTAGTGGGACTTTACTGGTATTTCATAAAAAAAGACATGTTCTTGAAGATACGGCCTTCCGACCTAAAGTACGATCGGAAAGAAATGTCCAGTGTCCTTCGGGTGGGATTCCCTGAAGCCATAGAGCTTTCCGTCATGAATCTATTCAATATTTTCCTGAACTTTATTGTTATCGTCGTCATCGGAACGATCGGCGTTGCATTGTATTCTACAGGTTGGAGGGTCGTATATCTATTGATGGTCCCCGCCCAAGCCGTCGGAGTGGCGATAGTTTCGGTATGTTCGGCACAGTATGGTGCCGGACAATATACCAAGATACGCGATACTTTTCTTTACGGCATGCGCACGACCTTCATTCTGTCAATAATCCTCTCGGTGATCTTGTTCATAATTGCCGATCTGGTGGCGATGGCGTTTACATACGAAGCAGGGCTCTCTGAGGTAAGAGGTGAAATGGTCCATCTGATCAGAATATTCTGTGTTTTCGTTCCTGCTATGGCTGTAATATACACAGGTTCGTCCCTTTTATTGTCATTGGACCGTGCCAATATCGCTTTGGCCTCGTCTTTCTTGCGCAATATCCTGATAGTGGTATTCTTTGCCATGGCTGCATATATTTTCAACACAGCAAACTCCTTATGGTGGTCCTTTACGATAGGTGAGATTGTCGGGGGCTTTATGATGCTCTCACTGGCATTATGGAAATTGGGTGTTTTCGAACATTCTGTCGACATATCCAGAAAGTTATAATCTCAAAGAACATCCTTTACAATATGAACATGGGGGTCAACTGTGAAGGATTCATCTAAAAACATTCTTGGCGACCCAAAAAAAGCCATATTCATGATGTCGTTACCTATAGCACTGGCACTGTTGGTTCAATACCTTAACAGTGTGGTGGATATGTTCTGGGTCTCCGGCCTCGGGGCCGATGCCCTAGCTGCGGTCAGTATAGTCACACCGATATATTCTGTGATAATCAGTATCGGGAACGGGATAGGAATCGGGGCTTCATATGCGATATCCAAACATATAGGTGCCAGCGACAGAGTGTCTGCATCCAACGCCTCCTCCCAATCTTTGGTACTGGCATTGATAGCAGGAACGACTTCTATCATAGTTCTTATGTTGATCGTTGAACCATTGATGGTCTACATGGGCGCAGGAAGTATACTGGGTCTTTGTACCGATTATGCGTTCCCGGTGATAATCGCTTCTCCACTTCTGATGATGGGTGGTATTTTTGCGGGATGTCTGAGAGGCGAGGGCGCAGCCAACAGGGCCATGGTCGTTCTGGGTATAGCCGCAGTATCCAACATGATCCTTGACCCGATTCTGATATACTCACTGGGGATGGGAATATCTGGAGCGGCATACGCAACGGTCCTTTCTGCTGCGATTTCCATGTTGCCCGTGATATACTGGTACATGGTAAAGAAAGATGTCCTCATACCCATAATCCTCAAAGGATTCAGGTTTTTAAGGAAAGAGATGAGACTGGTCTTCCAGGTCGGCCTTCCTCAGACCATAGAACTTGTTCTCATGTCACTCATGTCGGTTTTCTTTGTCCGTTCGGTATCTAACGCTGGAGGAACGGATCTCGTTGCTGTTTTTGAGATAACATGGAGGATAGCCTTGATCCTGATGGTACCTGCTCAGGCCATAGGTACCGCTTTGGTACCGATACTTTCAGCATCCTTTGGGATGAAAAATAAAGATAGGGTGAAGGATACATTTAGTCACGGACTGAAAGTATCTGTGTTGATTATGGCGGTTCTAGCCGTAATAACATTTGTACTGGCACCTTACATCGCCCAATTTATGACGTTATCTGAGGACTCTATCCGGCTCCGTTCCTCAATTACTGAGATGCTTATGGTATGTACTCTGTTCTTTCCCGCCTTCTCGTTGATACATGCGTCGGCATCGCTCCTACAGTCTATGGGTCATGGTATAACATCCTTGATCCTGACCGTTGTAAGGAATGCTGCAATAGCTATGACGTATGCCGTATTATCTGTTTATTCTGTTGCATCCTATATGTGGTGGGGAATGACGGTATGTGAGATAGTATTCGGAATTATGGCGTTGTTCGTAGCAATGCTAGTGTTCAAAAAATATAGTGTTCCTGGAGCAATATAATAATCAATATTGACATATACGAGTTGTATTTTACTTTAAATTATGACGGTAAGGGCTACCAAAGGTACAGAGATCCTTCTGGGTGATCCAAAAAAAGCCATGATTAGTATGATGATTCCCGTCATCGTGGCATTGACCTTTCAGAGTCTGAATAGTGTCATAAATTCCGTTTGGGTCACCGGATTAGGACCCAGTGCATTGGCTGCGGTAGGTATTGTTTTCCCCCTTCTGATAATCATAATTTCCATAGGTAACGGTATCGGTGTAGGGGCATCCCAGACCGTTGCTATGCACATAGGGATGAACGACAAAAAAGGTGCGGATAAGGCGGCCGCACAAGCCATCGTCCTGACCCTCATCGCAGGTCTGATAACGGCCGTTATTCTAAGTCTATTCCTGAGACCCATCCTTACGGCCATGGGTGGCGGGAACATAATCGACGATTGTTACAATTATGCACTGCCTTTGGTGATATTTGCACCGATAATGATGCTCAGTGGTCTTTTCTCGAACCTGTTGAGGTCCGAGGGGGCAGCCAAGAAATCCATGGCCATACAAATATTGACGGCGTGCATAAACTTGGCGATTGATCCCTTTTTCATTTACAAACCCTTTGGTTTTGGATTCGATATGGGTATCGCCGGAGCATCCACGGGGATGATTGTCGCGATGTCGATTGGACTTATCTTAGCCATATATTGGTTCAGAAGTAAGGAAGCCACTTATCTGACCATCTCGTTTAAGAAATTCAGGTTCGATCCTGTTATCGATAAGCAGATCTTCACTGTAGGGATACCTGCAAGTCTTGAGATGATGACCATATCTATCATTGCAATAGCGATGAACAACGTGCTTCTTTGGGCAGGCGGAGATATAGGGGGGGACGATGCTGTTGCAATATATTCCAGCAGTTGGCGTATCATAACTATCTTGATGATTCCGTTGATGGCCACTGGCAGTGCCATGGTACCAGTTTGTGCCGCCGCGTATGGAGCAAGGCGTTTCGACCGTGTAAATGACGCCTACCGTTTCACAATGAAACTTGTCATAGTGATAATGTTGATACTAAGTGTATTGACCGCTCTGACTGCAGAATATATTGCGACTATTTTCTCATATACTACTGAAACGGCCCATCTGCGTGTACCTATGGCTCATGTGCTCTATGCCGCATGTGTGTTCTTGCCCTTCGCCAGTTGGGGGGCCACAGCATCGGCGCTATTCCAGTCGTTGACCATGGGTACGAAATCACTCATATGTACACTCATCAGGAATGTCATGCAAATCCCAGTATGCGTATTGTTATTCACAATGAGCGGAAGTCTCGATTCTATATGGATCGGGGTCGCCATAGGGCAAATCGTCGGTTCTGTGGTGGCTGGAGTATGGGGAGAAGGCGTGTTAAGGCAATTTACGAAGAATGCCGATAGATATCGCTTGAAGGAAGAACCTTCGAATTAATGTGTTCTATCCACATTTTTATATGTGGCACGTCATTGCAATCACATTATCATGTCAAAAGTCTGTATAAACATCGCCTGGCCATATGCCAACGGAAAGATACATCTCGGACACGTGGCGGGATCACTTCTACCTCCTGATATCTTCAGTAGATATAATCGTCTTTTAGGGAACCAAGTCCTTGTGGTTGGTGGTTCCGATCAACACGGTACCCCTATAACCGTGACCGCCGAAAAGGAGAACACCACGCCTCAGGCAGTGGCCGAAAAATATCACAGTATAAATAAAAAAGCCATCGAGGACCTAGGTATTGAATACTCGCTTTTCAACAAGACCTATTGTAAGACTCATTACGACATCGTTCAAAAGATATTCTTACAGCTTTTAGAGAATGGATATCTATACACCAAACAGACCGATCAATATTATTGCGTAACTTGCGGGAGATTCCTACCGGATAGGTACGTCGAGGGAATATGCCCCGTCTGTGCTGTTACGGATGTAAGGAGTGATCAATGTGACAGTTGTGGCACCACATTCGAGACGGGAGACCTCAAAGAACCACATTGTATACAGTGCGGAAATGTCCCTGAGATTAGGAATACCGAACATTATTTTTTAAAACTCAGTGCGTTTAGGGAAAAACTTCTGGATTTCATGTCCGATAAGAGTTATTGGCGTTCCAATGTCAAGACGTTCACCACCAATTGGCTTAACGAAGGTCTTCATGACCGAGCTATAACCAGGGACATGTCCTGGGGAGTACCCGTTCCTGTAGATGGATGGGACGACAAGGTCATTTATGTCTGGTTTGACGCGGTGATTGGATATCTAAGTGCGTCCGTAGAATATTCACAGATGATCGGAGAACCCGATCTCTGGAAAGAATATTGGATGGACCCCGAAGTGAGACATTACTACTTTATCGGAAAGGATAACATCCCATTCCATTCAATAATTTGGCCTGCAATGCTTATGGGCATGGGGGATCTGAATCTTCCGTACGACATACCAGCCAACGAGTACCTGATGTTGGGAGGCGGAAAACTTTCTAAGAGCCGTGGCGGAGCCATAGATGTTCCATCGGTCTTGGAACATTACGACGCAGACCTGATCCGTTACTATCTCTCGATCAATATGCCGGATAATCACGATTCTGATTTTTCATGGGATGATTTCAAGATAAAGATCAACAATGAGCTGGTGTCGGACCTAGGCAATTATTATCACAGGTGTCTTAGTTTCACCCATAAGAACTTCGGGAGCATACCTGAGGCGGCATCTGACGTAGCATCAGCCGAAGTCTTGGAAAAGATATCCTCCTCGTACGAGGAGTACGAATCATACCTTTCTAAATGTGATTTCAAAAAGGCCTTGAAGGCCGTAATGGGTCTGGCTCATTATGCGAACAAATTTTTCAACGATTCTAAACCATGGGCACTCATAAAGAGTGATAAAGAGGCCTGCGGCAAGGTCATGAACACCAACCTTCGAATAGTCAAGGCGTTGTCAATCATGGCATGGCCGTTCATGCCTGGTTCATCGGAAAGAATATGGGGATATCTTGGGATGGATGGAACCATAGAGGGATCCGGATACAAAGGTCTGGTTTCTCCCTTGACGACGGGGACAGTCCTTGAGGAGCCGATGCCTGTATACAAAAAAGTGGAGTTCGAAGAAGAGAAAAAGATTGTCGTCGAACCAGAGGCCGAACCGAACGGTCCATTTGTGGACTTTAGGAAATTGGACCTACGGGCGGGCACCATCATGAGCGTACAGGACCATCCTGATGCGGACAAGCTCTACCTTATGAACGTAGATATCGGCGAAGAGTCGCCGAGACAGATTGTTGCCGGACTCAAGGCGTTCTATTCAAAAGAAGATATACTCAATCGTAAGGTCATCGTAGTTTCGAACCTTAAACCAGCCAAACTAAGAGGTATTCTATCATCAGGGATGCTTTTAGCAGCTGACGATGAGGATCTAGGCGGAAATACGGTACTTCTTCTGACGCCCTCTGTCGAAGTTCCTAATGGAACTAAATTCTCATCGGGCATGGGATCATCGACCTCACGCATAGAATACAAAGATTTTCTTAAGGTGACCATGAAGGTCTCCATAGTGAAAGATGGGAAGTTCGTATACGGTTCGAGGGATATTGATGTCGAAGAAGGTCATACTTCGCCTGTGGTAGCTGTGTTCGATGGTAACGAGACCGTATCATTAAGTGACGGTAACGATAGCATTGCCACGGTAGATCAAAAGATCATGGACGGTGCGATTGTAAGATGAAAGCTGACCTGCACATCCATACCACGTTCTCCAATGATGGTCGTATCGATCCTTACGAAGCGATCGAATTAGCGTTGGAGCGTGGATTAGGATGTATAGCGATAACTGATCACAACAGCTTCGAAGCTTTCGATCTGATCAAGGACGACGGTCGGGTTATCGTTGTACCAGGAGAAGAGGTATCTTCAAAGGAAGGGCATATACTCGCCTATGGGATAGATTCGTTCATCCCCAGGGGACTCTCTGTTGTAGATACGATAGATGCGATACATGATGCAGGTGGTTATGCCTTCGCGGCCCATCCATATAGATGGTGGTCGGGACTCGGCGAAGAAATAACCTTATCAAATCCCTTTGACGGCATAGAGGCCTCCAATGCAAGGTCTTACTGTAAAGATAATCGTAAAGCCGCAACCTTAGCAAAAAGGATGGGATGCCCCGTATCGGCTGGTTCTGATGCCCATACCCCTGAAAAACTAGGGTCTGGGTATCTTACGTTATCTGATGGTCTGAACACATGGGAGGAGATCATCGCCGAGATGATGTCCGCTCCACAAAAAGCTAGAAGTTCTAACCGCAATGTAAAAAGCACGGTTCTTTACGGTTTTAATTCAATACGTCTCTGGGCATCCAGAGGATTTAAAAGAATGTGATCCGGCGGGACGACCCGCCGGTTTTAAGGTTTATCTCATCAATCCGACTGATTTCAGTTCGGCGGCGATCTTCTCTACCGCACGGTCCACGTCCGGGGGGACCTTCGCTCCGGTACAGACCATCTTCCCGCTGCTGAACAAAAGCACGACGACCTTGGGGTCATCGAGTCTGTACACAAGTCCGGGGAACTGTTCTGGTTCGTACTCCACCTTTTCGAGACCCAGTGTTATAGCCACTGTGTTCAGGTTGACCTCTTGTCCGAGATCCGCAGAGGCGACTATGTTCTGAACTTCAATCTTAGGTGTTATGGTAATTTCTATACCTGCTTTCTCAAGGTCCTTAGACACAGTGGTGACAGCTCTTACGACATCGTCGTAGTTCTTGGCACCAGTACAGACGATCTTTCCGCTTCTGAAAAGTAAGGTCGCTGTTTTAGGGTCCTTAAGTCTATACACAAGCCCTGGGAACCTTTTCGGATTGTACTCTGCGCCTTCAAGAGACTCTAAGATTACATTCAGATCAAGCTCTCTTCCCAGGTAGCTTGACGCTACGACATTCTCAATTTTCATGTTATACCTTATATAGTCTATATAAAGGATATTTATATAGATTGTGTTTCCATTTAATTTAAAAAAAAATATCAAGTGGGGTCGGGAGGGAGATTCGAACTCCCGTATGCGGATCTGCAGTCCGCCACATAGCCGCTGTGTTATCCCGACAGCCAGATGGCTTTATCTATTGAACATATTAAATCATTTCGTACCAAATGTATTATATTCTTTATGATTCTAATCATATTATTATATTCATGCACTGTAAAGATATTTCTATCCTGGAGGCTGATTTCCCTCTAACTGAAGATGAGATCAGAAAAGGTTTGGTGGGACATAGGGCCTATCTGAGAGCAAAATACGTTGTAATGTCAAAGAACGGTCAATATGCCGTTGCCAGGCAACACTTGTCAGACGGAAAGGGTCTGTTCAGGACAGTTGAAGCTGTCGATATAATCTCTTTACCTGAAGATACGTTATTCATTGAAATGCCGGAGGCAGATGTTCTTAACGTACCCGGTAAAGCACTGATCCAAAAAGAACATCCTGGGAAGACCGTGATCATACAGGGGATGTTCTCACATGTGAGTTTTGTCCATGACATCCAGTACAAGACCCTCAGGATTGTGGATAACGTACCTCCGCACCCATCTAAGACACAAATATTGGTGAATAAGGCGTTGGATTCAGGATATATCGATATTCCTATAGTCACTGAGACCTTGATAATAGATATACGGGACATGATCCCTGAAGTTAAGACTGAGGCAGTGGTGTTCCCCTGTAAAGTATCAGGTCTTAAAGCAGATATGCCGTATTATTTCTTAGATTTTAATCCAGAGATTAAACATCAAGTCACCCTTCTGGGATGCAATACATCCAGCAGGATATTCAAAGAACTTTATGACTACGAACCGTTGTTGATAAACACATGTCCAAAGGACTTTTGTCCTATGGACGGAGTAAAGACCATAGTAAGATGTTGTAAGGTAAGAGAAGGCCACGTCATCGAAGGGGATATCGCAATGCTTTCCTGGGGAGCCACTGTTCCAGAGGTCATAGACGCGATAAATGATCTTTTCTCTTGATCAGAATTTCTTACGACCTTTCGAGAAAGCTTTGTACCCCTCGTCGGTGCGACCGATACTACATAGTAGCTCGCCTAAGAGGTACCAAGAGTCAGCATCCGTTGGATCCAGTTCTAATTTCCTATTCAGATGTTCTATAGCTTCGTTGACCCGTCCGTCTTTGAGAAGATTACGACTTGCCGAACGTCCGGTGGTCTCCTCATCAAGTATCTGTGACATTTCTTTCGAAGCTCGACCCATCAGGACATCCATGGAGTTCTCTGTCAACCATGGATATCTGTTCATTATCATCTCCCTGAACGGTGCTGCCTTTTCAGGCAGGACCTCTCCGGTCCCTTTTTTAAAAATGTTCCTTGGTACATAGACGGTAAGGTTACCGTGATGCACTTGGATATGCCCTGCTGGGACTGTCAATGTATCAACTCAGTTTCACTACGCGTCCGCATTCATCCCTCTTCCTGTTACCGAAGTCCGAGAGACCATCCAATTGTTCCGTACCGAAGACTGGTCCGTCCTTACATACTCGAAGTGCGTCCATCACGCAGCACCCGCAGACCCCCGCTCCACATTTCATATGTCTTTCTAGGGAGAGCTGGCACTTTATTTCTTTTTCTTTACATAACTTATGTAAAAAGAATAACATGATCTCCGGACCGCAACCTATGACCAGATCGTATTCCTTATCGGTCATCTTTTCTTTTGCCAATTGAACGGCGTTCCCATGGAATCCACGGGAACCGTCGTCAGTAGATATCCAAACGTTCTTACTGTACGTTTTGGCGGCTTCATCAAGTATTATCTCCTTAGCGGATCGGGCCCCGATTATAGTATCGCAGCCTGTACCTTTGATAGCTGGCATCAGTGCAGCCGCACCGACACCTCCAGCCACGATAAGGATATTCTTATAACCGTCCAAGGAGAACCCGTTGCCATAAGGTCCTCTCAGTCTTATGTGGTCACCCACGTTCATTTCGTGTATGGCATTTGACGCTTCGCCTATTCCTTTCACTGTTATCGATTTTGTATCCCCGATACTGGATAACGACATAGGGACCTCATCGATACCTGGGACCCAGACCATCACGAACTGTCCAGGTATAGCAGGAATATCCCATTTGAACTCTAAAGTATATGTATCGTAGCTCTCTTTTTTCTTACCGATCAACTTAACGGTCTCACTCATGTGCCACACCTACCATTTCTTTCAGCGATTTATATCCATGGTCCTTCATGAAGAGCTCAAGTCCTTCGTTGATCTCATTAAAGACCATGGGACCTCGGGTCCCCACCGCACTACCTACCTGGAAAGCACTGGCACCAGCCATTATGTATTCCACTGAATCCTTCCAGTATGTTATCCCACCTACGCCTATGATCGGTATATCAAGGGCGTTCCGCAGATCGAACACCGCCCTGACTCCTATAGGTTTTATGGCTGGCCCAGAAAGTCCTCCGAATCTATTACTAAGGATAGGTCTTCGCATTTCCGGTGAGATAACCATGGCTTTCAAGGTATTGATGGCGACGACAGCATCCGCTCCTCCTTCTTCTGCGGCTTTACCCAAGTTCACTATGGATGATGTGTTAGGCGTAAGCTTAGCCCAAACTGGAATATCCACTGAGGATCTGACGGTAGATACGATGGCCTTGACTTTATCAGGGTCAGAGCCGATCTCTGCCCCATAGCCTTCTGCATGGGGGCAGGATAGGTTCAGTTCTACGGCCACCGCACCATAATCTTCCATTTTGAATGCTAGTTCTGCGAATTCTTTGGCGTTACCGCCGAATATCGAGCCTATTACAGGTCCTTCCCGTGAAGCTATCTCTATCTCTTCTTTGAAAAGATCGATCCCGGGATTGGGAAGGCCCATGGCGTTAACGTACCCTCCCTCCACTTCAGTGAACGTGGGATTTTTATGTCCTGGTCTTGGTTCAAGGCCTATGGATTTTGTAACGGCTCCGCCAGCTCCCGATCTGAACATGCGCACCATTGAGTCCCCAGTCTCATCCATAATGCCTGATGCCACAATTCCAGGGCGTTCAAATCTAAGTTTTCCAACGGTTATCTCAAGTTTACCCATCATCGCCGTATGTAACTACCATAATAAAAACCCGTTCTGATGCGTAAGCGTAAAGAACGAGGAAAACATGGGCGTGTCATGGACATCTCGTCATTCCGTAACGATTTTCCAACCATGAGGAACAACAACGGAGTTTATTTGGACAGCGCATGCCAGGCTCTTCGTCCCGATCAGGTCATCAGAGAGATAGTAAGATATTATGAGGAAACGCCATCCTGTGGCGGACGTAGTGTTCACACAATGGGTAACCGTGTGACGATGATAGTCGACGAGACACGGGAAAAACTTGCTGAATTTTTCAATACCGATGATCCGGATTGCTATTCGTTCTGTAAGAACGCTACCGAAGCACTGAACATGGTGGCTTTCGGATATCCACTTAAGAAAGATGACGTAGTGTTGACGACGGATTCGGAACATAATTCCAATCACGTACCCTGGCTCGTGCTCTCGAAAGAGAAGGGCGTGAAAAGACTTTACACAAAGACCACCGATGAGGGCGAGTTCGATATGGAGGCGTTCAAGGAGTACATGAATAATGATGTCAAAATCGTCTCCGTTCAACACGCCAGTAACGTTACCGGGTGTTCTATGCCCGTTAAAGAAATCACCGAGATAGCCCACGACGCTGGAGCCGTCGTGGTCATAGACGGGGCTCAGGCAGCACCTCATTTGAAAATTGACCTTGGGAATATAGATCCGGATTTTTACTGTATCTCAGTCCACAAGATGCTCGGACCCTCGGGTATGGGGATACTTTACGGCAAGTCTGACCGTCTCAAGGAGCTCAGACCGTTGATACATGGAGGCGGGACCGTAGGGTCGGTAACATATGACTCTGTGAATCTGGCCCCTTTACCGGAAAGGTTGGAGGCAGGACTTCAGGATTATGCTGGCATCGCAGGTACGAAAGCTGCTATCGAATATCTGACGGAAGTAGGTATGGATAACGTGGAAGCACATGACAGGAAGCTGATGGGACAATTGGTCGCTGGTACGAAAGACATCGAAGGATTGAAGCTCGTCGGACCTACTGACCCGGATAGACGTGGAAGTGTGTTCTCATTCAACATAGAGGGTATGTCGCCCCATGATATCTCTGTCATATTGGATAAAATGGACAATATAATGATCCGTTCAGGAGTTCATTGCTCTCATCCGTTTTTCGCAGGGAAGAAGATCGAAGGGAGCGCAAGGGCATCCGTTTATCTTTACAATAATAAAGAGGACATCGATCGTTTCTGTGTTGCTCTCAGAGCAGTATCCGAACTAAGGAAATAATTATCTCGCCTTTAAGCCACCATCTGATCTTTCAAGTGTAACGATTTCACTGTACGATAATGAGAAATAAGATTTGTATGAGATCAGTGAAAGATATTCATTATCTGAATTACTAAGTATGACGTTGTGGCCGTCGACCTCCAGGTGACAGTCATTGCTCGGCAGGATGTCCCAGCCTCTCAAAGTCATGGTATCAGCTTCGGATCCGTAGAAGGACTCTATCATGGCCGCTATTGAATCTGCACTTTCGGTCATGGACACATCTTCGTTGGATGAATATATACCTGAAAGTGGAACGCACACCGCCCCCAGCAGAATCACGCCACACACACATAGGACCACACGGGACATTGTGAACTCAAGCAACCACGCTCACCTCCACAGCACTTCCATCTCCGTCGCGTACGCATACGAACATGAGTACATTCACCCCGGACACGGAGATCTCCTCTGAAATCTTAACAAGAGGACGGTCCATTATGACCCGTCCCATCTCTTTATCCCCGTATATCATACGCACAGTATATGCGTTCGACCCCTCACCTCCGATGATCAATCGGCTGTTGTGATCTATAGATACGTTTGCGGTGAACGTGCTCCCGATCCCGGCATAATATGCTTTTACTGCTGTTTTTGAGACGATGTCGGCCTGGACCCCGAGGTCCGAGGCTTCCACATCGTCGCGGAGATCGTCTGCCACCCCCATAAGCAGGGGCACGGTGATCGCAAGGATCAGGAAGGCGATGGCAAGCCTGATAGGCATCCCGATAACGCCTTTCCTGTCCATCTTCATCCTATCACCGTCACTCTGGCAGTGTTGTTCTCCCCGTATCCAGATGCCGAGACGTTGATGGTTATGAAACCCACCGCGCTGTTTTTCATGGTTATATTGAGCTCCATGATGTGGGCATATCCCTTGGAATCAGTGGTACCATGTGGTGTTTTCCCGTTCTTATCGGTTACTCCCAGTCCGGTAAGTACCACCGTAGCCCCTTCGATGGGATTCCCGTCCTGATCCGTTACTGTTATGGTTACCTGACCGTTGAACGTACTTCCGTTCACGAGTACTATCTCGTCAGATGTCACGTCAACATCCCCGATGGCCTTCGGGCCTTCGATGTTGCCCATCCATCCAAGTATTATCGCTGTGCCCATGGTAGCGATCAACATAACGATTATGAGCTGAAGAGGGAGTCCCTCTATGCCACCACGGCGGTTGTTCGAAATCCTGTTCCTTTTGATGAGACCTTTTATTTTTCTCATGGGCCATCATTCGACGTCTGTCCGTATAAGGACCGAAAGCTACAGTTAATGTTTTGATATCGATTTACAGTAAGACATGTGAAATCGCTTTATGTATAGGGCCTTCCGGTCTCAGTTCACTGCTGTATATTGTTAGCTTATCGCAGACGAACCCGAAGAATTCTTTCCCTTCGTACTTATTTATCACAGGTCCGGCAGTAGGGGAACCTAATCCGTCACGTGCTCGTCCTACAGTGATGTGAGGTATGAATTGTTTAACGTCGTGTTCTACTTCATAGGTTTTCAAACAGTCTAACAGTTTTTCAACTAGCGTTTCAAGGATACCTTTTGATCCAATGCCTATCCATGCGATCCGGGGGCCGTTCTTCCCAGGGAACGATCCCATCCCTTTAAGGGTAATTCTGAAAGGACCTACACCATCTGCAGCCTCGGTTAAAGCCTTTACAATATCAGGTACCCGCGTTTCTTCAATCTCTCCGATAAAGCTCAATGTGATATGAAGGCCCTTATGACCGTAGGTTCTCATGCCTCCTATAGAGGATAATTCTTCTATCGGCCACATCAATGAAGGGTCTTCCGGTATTTTCAATGCGA
>CAYJDU010000013.1:0-14090 GCA_964369035.1 uncultured Methanomassiliicoccales archaeon
AACCAAGTTCTTGCTCTCCAGCTCGGAGCTGGATGTTACCTGGCGGTCAAGGCGCTCGATTTCGCTCTTGAGCTTCCTATCTTCTATTTCTTTCATGTCGGAGATACTGGCGTCCGCATCCGCGCAGATCTTATCGATCTCCGCTTTGGCCAAGTCCTGTATGGACCTGACCTTTGCGTCAGCGTCGGCCTGTATCTCCTTCGTGACGTCTTCCAATGCCATGAGTTGAGCCTCTGGCTTTACATCATGATAGCAACGATAGCGATGACCAGACCGAAGATAACTATTGTTTCGGGAAGAACCATGTAAACCATTCCTTTTCCGAAAAGACTTACATCTTCTGTGATTGCCCCAACTGCCGCGGCACCGATGTCTCTCTCAGCCAGACCAGACCCAAGTCCGGTCAAACCAACTGCTAATCCAGCTCCGATTGCTACCAATCCAGCTCCAACGTCTCCTTCCATTACCATTTTTATACCTCTGTTTTTGTTTTACTATTAATCGGGTTTTTGAAAAAGGTTTTCTTGCGTGTGATCTCAAGAGGATCGTACTCTTTTCCTCCTCCGTCAAAGAACTTGGACATAAGTTCGACGTACTGCAACCTTAGTGCGTGCAGTCCGGCGGACAGTATGGCCAAGAAGAAGATCAGGAGATGGAAGATCAGGAACACAGCAAATGCGATAACTGCGGCGGGAATTCCCCCGCCCATCCCATCAAATATCATTGAGAATGCTATGTAATTGAATGCCATGGCCATACCGGCCTTGGACATCCCTATAGCAGCCAAACGTGTATAGGATAGGATATTACCTACTATTCCAGGCATTTCCATAATGCTCATGGCGCCTTCACTCTTAATATTCAGCACTAGTCCTATCAGAAGTAGTACAACGCCTACTGCTAAGGGAATCATGTATTCTCCCGCTATGGCAGCTCCCATGTCCCCGCTGAGAAGTGCCCATGCCATTGCATAACATAGCAACACCATACCTACGAAGGCGAACAACCATCCGCCAGTCTCGAGGAATGCGTGCTTCTTGCCGTGTGCGATGGACACGTTGTAGAACTTACAGCAGTATCCTATGAACAGGTGAACTATCCCTATGTATACAGAGAGTTTCAGGAGCATAGGGATCTCAACGAGTTTCCCTACACCTACGTGAGCTACACCTTCATTAAGGAAGTCCGGCAGAACAGCCGAGAAAGCTCCAAGAGCTCCCTCGCTCATTCCGAAGAGATGTTCCCATGTGACACTGGTATCAGAGAAATGTCCTGTGAAGTGCATTCCTAGACACTCACCGTAGAACAATAAACCGAACATCATTGCCCATATTCCGCCGAAGAACAGCACACGAGCGATGATCTTAAATTCGTCGCTTTTTGCGGTCTTAAGGCCGTATGCGCCTAAAATTATGAAAGGTATAGCGTAACCAACGTCCCCTACCATGAATCCGAAGAATACAGGTAGGAATATAGCGATAAGGATGGTCGGGTCGATTTCCTGGTACTTAGGAACGTCCACAAGTTTCGTGGCGTATTCGTATCCTCCAGTGTATCGTCCGTTCTTCATCTTAGAGGGAGGATCACGGAAGCGTTCTTCAACGACCTCGGACTCTGCCGCGGTACGCCCACGGGTTTCCTGGAATTCGACATACATCTTTCCATCGGATTCTTTCTCAAGTCTCGCTTCAACTTCACCGACATTCTTGGTGGGTACCCATGCGTCTATGATGAATGAGTAATTGCTGTTAGCGATCCTTAGAGGGATCTCTCCCTTTTCCACTGTGATGGCCAGGTCTTCTTCTGCCGCCATAAGGAAAGATGCGTATTTTTCCTTCAATGATTCGAATTCTGCTTTCGAGGCCTCTAGACTAGCTTCGGCCTCCTCAAGTCTCTTCACTGTCTCAACAAGAAGATCGGAAGGACTGCCGGACACGCCTGCAGGCACCTCTATCTCTTTGAAATCAAAGTCTGTCAACACGGACATCACCGCGTCCCTGTTCTCTGATCTAACGAATATCGCTACGACGGACAAAGATTTCTTTGACTTAGTGAAAAATATCTCAGCATCCAATCCATTCAGTGATTCGGTAGGGTCATTGCTAACCGTACCTACTATGGATGCCAAGGTTCTGTGATTGTTATAAAGTTCCAGATCTACTTCAAAGTTCTGTAAAAATTCAAAGTTTGTTTTCGTGGAAATAATTTCTTCGATCTTTAATTCAAGGTCATTTTGTTTATGGAGTGCGGCTAATACTTCCTCACCAGAGGATTCCACCATTCCAGATTTGATTTGACTTCTTACATCCTCTACCGATATGTCAGTAGTTTCAGTACGATTATTGATCCCCAGTTCTTTCTCCATCGACCTTACTTTAAGCAACCTCTCGGAAGCTTTGGCCGAATATTCTCGAGGGGAACCTATAGAGTATCCTTCGTCAGCATCAACTGTATGATCGATAAGGTGGACGGCCTTAGAAGCGTATAGAACGTCAGTGGCCATGTCGATATTGGCTTTAGTGCCTGCAATTACGACCCTGCTCATCGATTCAGGAAGTGACATCTATGGGCCTCTCAAATTCTTTGTATAGGAAGTCCTTGACATTCTTCATCTTAGATACAGATGAACTCTCCAGCTTGTCTGCTTCAGCCTGTCCCTGTTTCAGGAACTCATCGCGTTTAGCAGCGAGATCTTTGTTCTTGGCGGTGATCTTAGCATCCACGGAGGCACGCTTCTTAGCTTCCTCGTCCTGGATCCTCTTCACAGCATCTCTACGTGCTTTGGAGATGTCCTCTTTGCTCTTTATGTGCGCAGCCTCGACTTTTTCGTCAGCAGCTTTTTCTGCGCCTTTGATTTGCGTAAGTATTTCAGTTCGGCTCAAATTAAACTCCCCGACCTTTTGAAGTTATACCAAATAGTATACTTAATAGTAATTGTCCTCATTTAAATACCCTCAAGTAAGAAAAAAAGTTATTTAGGATACTTTCTAACAACTATACCGGTCTCGGATAGAAGTTCTTTAGAAAGATCATCAGGATATCCTTCATTGTACACTATTTCAATAATTCCTGCATTTATTATTAATTTAGCACACATGGAACATGGATATGTCGTAGTGTATATCGACGAGTCCTTCACACTGACACCAAAATATGCAGCTTGTATCACCGCGTTCTGTTCTGCGTGTACTCCTCGGCATAGTTCATGACGAGTTCCGGAGGGGACATTCAATTCCACTCTGATACAACCGAGTTCATCACAATGTTTCGAACCTTTTGGTGATCCATTGTAACCAGTGGAGAGGACCCGTTTATCTTTGACTATAACTGCACCTACTTGTCTGCGTATACATGTGGAACGAGTGGCAACGAGTCTAGCCATGTTCATAAAGTATTCATCGTTCGAAGGTCTTTCCATCGATACCCTATGTTGGTCGGTATATTTAGCAATTAATAATTTAATTGATATCTTTTAAAATGAATGCATATATAATCATAAAATATACCCTTAGTAATGCCAAATGAGAATAGAGATATATTGATCGCTGTTGTTACTATAATTCTTGTTTTTATAGGTATATTCGCAGGCGTATCATTATATTCAGGCCACAGCCCTCCATTTTCAGTTGTGGTGTCACAAAGTATGCAACATGACAACAACCAATCCCAGATTGGAGTCATCGATACAGGAGATATCGTACTAGTACGTGACAAATCAAAAGTTGAGATACATACATATCTTGAGGGATATTCAACAGGGTATTCCACTTTCGGAGATTATGGTAGCGTTATCATCTACAGGAATGAAGGAGGATACAATATCATACATCGCGCGATAATGTGCATAGAGATTAAAGAAGAAGGTGGAATAAAATATGCCTTTATCCCGTATCTAGAAGAATATCCTTATACAGTAGGCGTCACTGATTTTAAGAAAATCACAACAAATTTCTCAATAGAAAGAACAGGATATAGAGATGGTATTGAGATTTACATAGGTATTGAGAATATCATAGAGAAATCTGATGTTGGAGATGTTGGATACATCACGATGGGCGATAATAATACCTTTATTGATCAAAATAGTTCATTCCCTATCCCAGGTGTGAAAGGTATCGTCACATATGAGAAAATAGTGGCTATTCCTACAATAGAGATACCATGGTTAGGATGTTTCAAATTATTATTACAAGATAAGAATGAAGTGATCGATATTCATGCACCGAACAGTCTTCCTGATTTAACTATAACGATGATAACTGGAATATTGACTTTATTATCGTTATATTCCCTACATATTGTGTACTCCATAGAAAAAGGAAGAAGAAAAAAGGATTAAACCCCCCCACCCCTCCATTTCCACTGGAACCAAAAAATTTGATTCACTGTAAGGAATCAGGTCAATATTGCAATCAGATAAAGAATTCCTACAAAAGCTACTATCCCTAGGATACAGGCTGAAATTATTGTTACTGCTGGATTTTTCATAATATTCCTCTATTAATTAAAAGATAAATAGTATTTGATTATAAAATGATTCATCGCTCTTGAGATATTACCTAGTATCATCCAACTTTGAAAACTATTATATGTAAAGTAATTCTTCATAAGAAATAGTGGTGTTTCCTTTGGATGATAGTGAATCAATTTTTAAGCAATATATGGATAAAACTGTTCCTTTAATTAAAAATAAAAAGATCCTTCAATCATCTTACATACCAGAACAATTACCACATAGAGAACAACAAATCAATGAGATCGTCGAGATTGTTGCTCCTTCACTAGTGAAAGATAAACCTTCCAATATATTGATAATAGGAAAAACGGGAACAGGGAAAACAGCTGTTGTCAAGTATATAGGAAAAGAATTGAAAAAAGCCGATGAGAACGAAGAAAGTTGTGAGTTCGTTTACATCAATTGTGAGATCGTAGATACTCCTTATGGTATTCTATACAATATTGGAAATCAGATAATAAAAGATGAGACTAAAAGTATCCCATTCACAGGATGGAGTCTTGATAGAGTTTTTGGTGAACTTACTAAGTACATAGATAAAGAAAATAAAATTTATGTTATCGTCTTAGATGAGATAGATAGGTCCTTCCAAAAGAACGGTGACGATATATTCTATTTCTTGACTACTATCAATGAGGTACTTGAAAAATCAAAAGTCTCTATAATAGGTATAAGTAATAATCCTAAGTTCACTGATTTCTTAGATCCTAAAATAAAAAGTAGATTAGGTGAAGAGAAAATAATTTTTCCTCCTTATGATACCGTTCAATTACAAGATATTTTAAAAGATAGGTCTATAGAAGCGTTCACAAAAGGAACTCTCTCAGAAGGTGTGATATCTTACTGTGCTGCACTTTCAGCACAAGATATGGGAGATGCAAGAAGAGCTTTAGATCTTTTACGTATAGCCGCAGATATAGCTGAACGTAATGGTGATAAAATCATCACTGAAGCTCATGTGAAATATGCTAAGAACAAGATTGAGTTAGATGCTGTTTCCGAAGTCGTAAGAACTTTGACGCCACAATCAAAAACAGTTCTTATGAGTATAATCATCAACACAGAGAATGACAATCCAAGAATGAATACTGGTGATGTTTTTACAACATACAAGTTTATTTCTGAAATTTTAGAAACATCTACTCTTACACAAAGAAGGGTTGCAGGATTGATATCTGAATTAGATATGCTTGGTATAATTCACGCGAGGGTGAAATCTTTTGGTCGAGCAGGAAGGACAAGAGAGATAGAGCTCAATACGAAAGATGTCATAGATCTGTTAAAATCAGATAATATTTTCAAGAAATTGAAGACATATAAGAACATCAAACAAACGACCCTCATGTAAAACAGGTTCCAGTGGAAATGGAGGGGTGGGGGGGTTTATATTAACTGTACAGTCGCAATTAATATTTTTATTCGTTGAATATGGTTGATGACCATTGTAAAAGACAAATATTTCATAATTTGTGTCTCAACGGTTCTGATTTCTGTATTGATTTGGTCTACTTTTAACGCAGAAGATGAGAATGAAGATCTCAAAGGTATAATTTTCGATATCCGTGAAAGTGAGAATGGTTTTATTTTCATGTTAGAATCTTCTCAGGGAACACATCAAAAATGTTTCTTCTTCGAAGAACCCGAAGAATTAATGGCGTATTCCATCTCAGGTTATCTATCTGAAGATGGAAATATTTTTTTCGTTAAGAAAATGACGCTTTTAGAATATAAATAAAATAATTGAACACACTCGTCAGTCTGTGTATGTTTCTTTTGATGACACAGATTCCAACGAAGGTTTGTGTACAACATATGTGGCAACAGAAATAATTCGGGATACGGATTTAGATATCATAGGATATCCTAGATTGGTACGTCTAAATCCTGCTGTTCCCTGGAAGACACGTGGAAATGGTTCTCTTTCTCTTAGATTAGGAACAGGCGTAGGTATAAAAAAACAAATCGGCGAGATAGATGGGGATAAAATCTATTGTTACGAAGAACAAACTTCTAAGGAACCTGATGCTAACGAACTATTAAACAAAATAATCCCTATAATTAAAAAAAATCGTAAGGATTCTTCTGATACTGGTATAGTAATATCAAAAACAAAACCTTCTCCATCCTTCTATTGGAAAGGAGTACGTTCAATAGTTGAAAAAGATGATATCGTTAAAGAATTAGATCGTATAAATGCGATTTATCATGAATTCGGAAACGGCCGTGGTATCATCGGGTCCACATGTGGCATGGCTTGGAGACCTAAAGATAGCACATACGAGCTCATAACTTATCGTCCAAAAGATAGATGGGGTACTAAAAGAATTTTTGAACCCGATTCAATTGGACGTATGAACAGTGCGTTCCCATCCACTTTCAATAGCTGGGAAGATAGATTCAACAAAGTATCCATGGTGCCTGGAACTCCCTGTCCGGTGATGTACGGACTTCGTGGTGAATGCCCAGAGGATCTTTCAAAAGCTTCTGAAATGATCTGTTCTGAAACTTTAGAACGTAAGATGATATTTTTAACGAACCAGGGCACGGATGACCATATAATTCATGATTTTCATGAACTAGTGCCTATGAGTTCCTATTATATTGAAGGATCCGTAATCTTCAAAAAACATTTGTCCGGCGGTCATTTTGTTCTAGGATTGGAAACAAAATATGGAATTATCGATTGTACTATATACGAACCCGCCAAAGAATTCAGGACAACCATAGGATGGCTTGTTCCAGGTGATCTCATAGGAGTAATGGGTGAACTACGTACAGAACCAAGAACCATCAACATCGAAAAAATAAAAGTCATAGGTACTGTGAAAGAGTTCGAGAAGATCTCCAATCCAATATGTGCGTCATGCGAACGAACTATGGAATCCATAGGTAAGGAAAAAGGTTATCGATGCCGTAGATGCGGTACGTCCTCTGAATATCCTATCATAAAAGAGAACATAAGATGGATACTCCCTGGCTGGTACGAACCACCTACATCCTCAAGGAGACATCTTTCAAAGCCTCTCAAGAGAATGAATGAGGAACAACCAGTTGATTTCGTCAATAGTCGTACATGAAGGCCGACAATATTATATATCGAAAATTCTCACTAGGAGTAGATTCGGAGGCCGAAAATATGCAAGAGGCAGTAATACTAAGTGCAACAAGGACCCCTGTAGGAAAATACGGAAAATCATTGATGGATGTGAAGGCTACAGACCTTGGAGGAATCGTTATTAAAGAAGCGATTTCCCGAGCTGGAATTTCCCCTAACGATATCCAGGAATGTATAATGGGTAATGTCATCTCATCTGGACTGGGACAGAACCCGGCGAGACAAGCCGCTATCGCGGCTGGGATTCCCGTTGAGGTCGGATCTTTTACCGTGAATGCGGTCTGCGGATCAGGACTTAAGTCTGCTATGTTGGCCGCCGATGCGATCAAAGCAGAACAATATGATATTCTCGCAGTAGGCGGAATGGAGAATATGAGTGCAATTCCATATATCCTTCCAGGAGCCAGATGGGGTTATAAGATGGGGGACCAGACCGCTGTGGACACTATGGTACATGACGGTCTTTGGGATATCTTCAACGATCAACACATGGGCATGACCGGAGAGATTGTCGCCGAACGTTTTAACGTAACTAGGGAAGATGCAGATACAATGGCTCTTCAAAGTAACTTAAAAGCCGCAGAGGCACAGAAGAGCGGAAAGTTCGATAAAGAGATAGTGTCAGTCACAATAAAAGGAAGGAAAGGCGACACCATCGTATCGAAGGACGAGGGGATCAGACCAGATACCACCATGGAATCTTTGGGAAACCTTAGACCTGCTTTCAAAAAGGACGGAATGGTCACGGCAGGAAATTCCTCACAGTTAAGCGATGGAGCTTCATCACTTATCATATCCTCAAGGAAATGGGCGGATGAACACGGTATCAAACCCATGGCCTCCATCGTTTCTTACGGTGAGACGGGCGTTAAACCAGAATACATAATGGAGGCTCCCATATCAACATCCAGGAAAGTCATGAAAATGGCTGGGATGACTATAGACGATATCGACCTTTTTGAACATAACGAGGCTTTCGCAACAGCATCCTGTGCCGTTAAGAAAGAGCTGAACGTCCCTGATGAGATCTTCAACGTCAACGGAGGCGCAATAGCATTGGGACATCCTATCGGATGCTCGGGTGCTAGGGTAATGACCACGCTACTTTACGCGTTAGAGGACAGAAAGAAAGACGTAGGACTAGGAACACTGTGCCTAGGCGGCGGGAACGCCGTTACCATGATCGTTCGTCGGGAGTAATAATCTTTTAAACTTTTTACCTTGATTTTTCTTTTTATCCATTAAGAAAGTAATATCAACAATACAGGCGATTGTGCATCTCATGGAACTGGACGCCGTTCTCAGAAAGATAGAGGAATCCCGGGACGACATCATAAAAGAGATGTGCGATATTATCAGGATACCTGCTATATCCCCTGTTAACGGAGGAATGGGTGAAGGTAAGCGGGCCGATCATCTTATGTCACTTCTACAAGGATATGACAGTGTCCTAAGGATAGATGTTCCAGATGATACTGATCCAACTATAATGAGGCCTAATATCATAGCCAAAAAGAAAGGCAAGGAAGATGGCACGGTATGGATAGTTGCTCACACGGACACTGTGCCAGTAGGTAACCTAGAAGACTGGGACAGTCCGCCTTTCGAACCACGTGTGGAAGACGGGAAGATATACGGCAGAGGCACAGAAGACAACGGCCAGGCCATATTGTCATCAATGTTCGCATCCAAGTTCATAGATAAAGATAAACTGACTAAGAGATCGATAGGTATCGTATACGTTGCCGATGAGGAGAACACCAGTAAGATGGGCATAGACTATCTCATCAAGAACGGATGTTTTTCGAAAGATGATGTTTTTATCGTACCAGATTGGGGAAGTCCCGGCGGTACCCAGATAGAGGTGGCCGAGAAGAACTTGGTGTGGTTGAACTTCGAGATAATCGGAAAATCGACACATGGGTCCACTCCCGATAAAGGTGTCAACGCTCTGAGGGTGGCCGCCGATCTAATAGTCGAGTTAGAAAATGAGTTCAGAAAATTATATTATTTCGAGGACTCAAAATTCATCCCTGGTAGGTCTACTTTCGAACCTACCAAGAGCTTAGGATACGTTGATAACGTTAACACTATCCCAGGATTCTACGAGTTTGCCATGGACATACGTCTGATACCACAATTCGATGTTGACGAAGTGGTCGCTACAGCAGAACGTATCGCCTCCATAATATCTGATAAACATTGTGCGGGAATATCCGTCAAAGAGATTCAGCGTCATGCGTCCGGAAAACAGTCATCTACCACCAGTGAAACATATCTGGCACTTAGGGATTCTATAAGATATGTCACCGGTGTCGAACCTACCCCGGTAGGTGTGGGAGGTGCAACATGTGCAAACTTCTTCCGTGCTAATGGGTATGACGCATATGTGTGGGAAACAGGTGGAGGGACACTTCATACTCCCAATGAGTATGTTGAGATCGATAATATAATCACTGACGCAAAGGTCTTTGCAACACTTTTCTACAAACTCTGTGTTTAATCGAACAGACGGTCCTGCATCCATTTGGCGTTGAACTTCTGTATATCGGCATATTCTTGACCGTTACATACGAAGGCTATAGGTTTGCCGATGGTGTGTGCTATCGACAACGCAGCACCACCTTTTGCGTCCGTATCTATTTTTGTTAAGATTATCGCATCTATGCCTATGGCGGAATCGAAGACTTTAGCCTGTTCGATTGCATCATTGCCTGCTAGCGAGTCACCGACAAATATTTTCAGATCGGGTTTTGCGATCCTTGTGATCTTTTTCATCTCGTTTATGAGATTACTGTTGGTCTGCATCCTTCCAGCAGTATCTATCAAGACGATATCTTTCCTTTTGGACCTGGCGTGCTCTATCGCATCGTACGCTACGGCGGCAGGGTCTGCGTCCTGTGCGTGTTTGACTATCTTTGTCCCAAGACGTTCAGCATGGATGGATAATTGTTCTATGGCACCTGCTCTAAAAGTATCACAGGCCGCAAGAACGACGGTCATATCATTTTCCTGAAGACGATTGGCAATTTTAGCTATGGCCGTGGTCTTTCCTGTGCCGTTGATACCAACAAACATTATCACAGAAGGTTTTTCTTGTTTCAGTATCCACTGATCAAAATCAAATTCGTTTATCTTAAGGATATCGTGGACGGCGTCACGGACGGCCATCTCCACGACCTGGTCCAAACTGTATTTACGATTGTACTTTTTATCCGTAAGATTCAGGCGGACGCCTTCTTTTATCTCTTCGGCTACAGAGAATGCAACATCAGCCTCTAGAAGGATTATCTCAAGTTCGTCTAAGATGATTTCAAGATGTTTATCCTTTATCTTCTTCCCAGAATCCCCCACTGTAGACTCGGATTCCTCTCGCTGGGCTTTTTCTGCCTTAATTCTTTCGCGACGAGAAAGTTTAGGTGTATCCTTTTCAGTGACGGTCTCGGCTATCTCAAGTTCGTTATCATCGGTGGACAGCTCTTCGATGGCCGTCCGCTCTTCTTCCTCTTGGTCGATATCCTCAAGTTTCTGTGGAGACTTACTGAAAAGTCCTTTGAGTTTGCTTTTAAGGCTGCCGAACATGTGAACTCATTCGTTCTGTCTAGCTTCGTACTTGGCGTTTATTGCCGCAGAAAGATTGTTCGCTGCTGTTTGAATCTCTGAGTATGTGCTGCTGACCTTCTTCAGGGCTTCTTGGAGCTCGATGGTTATCGAGTTCATGTAATCCGCCGCTTCGGGAAGATCTTTGGTCACCGAGAGTTTGTTACCCACTCCAACGATGGCCTTGTCACTGTCAGTGATCTTAGCGTTAACAAAAACAGAAGCACCTATCGGTATGAGGATCTCTTCGCCTTCCTTTGAATCCTTGAACACTTTTAGAGTTTCCCGGGCCCTGGTCGATTCTTCCAAAGAAGATTGAACAAGATTTATCTGTTGGCGCAGAATCTCTAACTGTTCTTTGTAGGACTCAAGGACCAGCATAGCCTGGCGTAGGTCCTTGTCTTCCATTTTATTCACCAATCTGATATTTTATGACCGGGCTCTTAACATCTTCTGAATTCATCGCTGTGACTTCAGAGATCTTAATCTCCCATCTTTTCAGTTTGTGCTGGCTTCCCAATGTTGAGAGGGCTTTTTCTCTGACTGCTGCTTCATCTACCGCCGCCATTTCGATAGAGAAGACCTGTCTTCCCTGCCTTTTGTCGGCGTAATCGCCTTTGATAAGGAATGCTTTCATAATGATTACCACTTCGTGAACTATATTTAACTAATAAAGCTTTGGTGGCTCTCATGGGTGTTCTTAAGGGCGAGATAGTCAATTATTCCCCTAAGAAGGGCTTTTCCTCGGTATCCGTAACTGGAAAGAAATGCAGCTTGATGTGCACTCATTGTCTTGGACAACATCTACAAGGGATGATCCCTGCGGAAGATTCTGAAAGATTGTATGAGGAAGCCGAAAGGGTCAAAGCTAACGGTGGTAACGGAATCCTAATAAGTGGCGGAAGTGACATAAATGGAAAGGTCCCGTTACTGAATTTTTTACCTACGATACGTAAGATAGCGGATCTGGGTCTTTTGATGAATGTGCATCCAGGTATCGTCGATAGACAAGATGCCGATCTGTTGGTATCGTCAGGAGTAGATTGTTTCTCTGTAGACGTTCATCAAGACCCAGAGGTAATAAGGAAAGTATTCGGTCTGAAAGGACCTAAAATCTATGAGGACACGTTAGACGCCATCATCGGTGCAGGTGGAACGGTGGTGCCCCATCTGATTATCGGATTCTCTTTCAACGATATCGTGAAAAGTGCGGAACTGGTGAAAAGGAAAGGTTTGAAGGACGTAGTCGTGTTGGTCCTCGTTCCAACCAAAGGGACGGTGTTCGAAGATCATCATATCTCCGAGAGCGAGATAATCGATTCGATCGGAGCGATCATTGGAATGGGCTTGAACGTAACTCTTGGATGTATGCGTGACCGTAGGATGCGTAACGTGGAAAGAAGGTGCATCGAACTTGGCGTGACTAAAATATCTAACATGTCCCAGGAAACTGAGGAATGGGCAAGGTCGGAAGGTTATAAAGTCATCAGGGCCAAGGGTTGTTGCTGTTTTCCTTTAGAATAAGATCTCTTGTTGTTCCGATACTTTTCCTAGGTGGGCATATTTCTTCCCGATAAGGAACACTGCGGCGTATTCTGGTACTTCCGTTTCTCCTTTCAATACGAAACGTTGGTCCTTGATTCTCAGGTCGATAGGTTCCCTTAACGTTATTTCCACAAGTTCATCAGAATATTCGTCAGGAACGGCCATCTGTAGTGGCTCGAAGTGGGTAAGTTGGTCCCTTGTCAGTGGGACCACTTTCAATCCACCTTTACCGTGGATAGAGCCAGGCAGACGTATCAATCTTTTTACATCAGCGGTGACCGGGGCATCTATCTCTCCGCTAAGACGCATCCTCATATCCTGGTCCATGATTTTTACCAGCATTTCCTGTGCGGTCTTGCTCATGGTGGCCATATTATTCTTCTCAAAAAGTATCTTCCGAGAATTTTTGATTTCTTCTTGTACTTTCTCAACAGTCTTATGCTGGCTCTTCTTTATTGAAGGATAGTTAGAACGAAGATATTTCGTATCGGTATCGCAGAAATCGTTGACCACGTCCATAAGGCCCAGCCTCATGCGTTTTTTCCATCCTCCTGACTCACCGGTTGGTATTTCACGATCCTTGACCACATTGGTCCGCACTCCCGAGGTGGTGCTGAAACTAGAGGTGGGGACGCGTTTGAAGGGAAACACCCAATCGATATCCAGGCCAGAGCCGGTAATGTAATCGACAATCTCCCTCCTCTCATGGGTCCCAAGCTCAAGGACATCTGACATCATAACATGTGCATGATATCCTCGTCCGCCGGAGAAGGTTATGTTCACATTATCGTAATCGAACCCAAGGTCCCCAAAAAGGAATGAATCGCATAATCTGATCATCTCCGTCTTTATGTTATCCATCATCACAGAATAGGACATATTCTCTGCACCAGGAAGATGATCAGCATCTAGGTCGAATATCAATTCAGCACCGAGCCACTGTTTTTCTTCCATGGTAGGTGCTGCTGGATGTCTATAATACGCTGTGGAATAGTAACTATGCGCGGGAACCTGGGAAGCTAGGAACTTCCAGAGCTCCCCAGCGTTGGCGAATCCCATGTGCCTCTGCATCATGTTATGCCCGAAGTGCATAAAACCGAACTCCCTACGTGTAAAACGTTCCGGTAAAATCGGAGAATGTTCTTTGTAGTACTTCCTGACACATTTCAGGAGGAACCGGGAGTCTCTATCCATATATTCTCTTAGCACGGGGTATGTATAATTATTTGTCCGTGGCTAAGGTATCATGGCCGGAAGAATACCGATCTACGACAATCACATACACATGAGCCCTTCTGGACGTAACGTGGAGGC
>CAYJDU010000014.1:0-13902 GCA_964369035.1 uncultured Methanomassiliicoccales archaeon
CCATAACATTACGTTCTAATTCATCTTTGAATTCGTCCGTGTTATACGACCAATTTATCATTCCATCCTTTATCTCGGCGGGACTGAGTCTGAACGCACTTCTGTTGCCGCTCATGTTAAGTCCAAGACCAATAGCTTCGAAGGCGGCCCTCGAACTTTCAGGAGCCCTTCCAGTAAAAAATTCGTTCAAGAATAGATGTGTATAAGCGCGTCCAGTGGTCCTATAATGATTTGTGGCCCGTGATCTGAGGAACGGCATTTCAGCCACGTGGATGGGTTTCTTCCCGTCTAAAAGCGGATGGGGATCGTCCTCTGCCCCGTCAAGGAGTACAAATAGCGTATTCATTTGATCATCATCAGTGCGATGGCGGCTTGCCCTGTAGATATTCCGCCATCCCCATTTGGAACTGTGTTATGGAATATTAACCCATGGTCCGAATGGTTTCCAAGTTCTTCAAAAATTTTGGATATAGACGAATTATACGACACTCCTCCTGAGATGCCGATATGTCCGTACCCGTTTCTGTCAGCGTTGTCGATAGCAGAGGACATAAGTTCTTTCATTACGTTATAGACTATCGAGTACGCCACGTCATCCGGTTTGTCTTTACTTTCAATCCTATCAAAAAGATGTACGGTCTTCACGACTCCCTTATCTGTATATGTCTCATATCCAGATATTAGTTTTCCCCGGGCCAGTAAAGGTTCTAATTTCATCGCTGGTTCCCCGTCGTAGGTTCTCTTGGAACATACGCCGAGGGTATACGATAATGTATCCATCAATCTTCCCATTGAAGAACTTTTCACGCTGGTGTCCATGAGTTTCCTGAGGACGGAGGATTCTTGATCTGAAAATAGATGGTTCTCTTTTCCGTTCATAATATCCACGGCAAATTTGAGACGTCTCGGATCGTACACAGCCTTTTCGGACCCAAGTAACGGTATGTATTCTAGATGTGTATCCCGTTCAAAATTTTTCATATCTGTAGAAATAACTTCGCCGCCCCAAGCATTACCATCACTACCGTATCCCGTCCCGTCCAAGGTCAGGACGGTCCCCATCATAAGGCCGTTATCTACAAGCAACGAGGCTGCATGGGCCCAATGGTGCTGTACATCGACGTAAGGGACGTCGAACTCCTTGGAGAACTTCTTTCCCACGCGACGGTTCGGATAACCGGGATGAAGGTCTCCAGCAATCATCTCCGGTGTCGATTCCGTCATATCGATAAGACTGCGTATCGAACTTTCCAGATACTCGGGAACGCCCATACTGGCACCGTGGCCGATATATTGGGTCTGGTAGATCCTGCGGTCTTTAGACACGGAACCGGTCAGATTACCCTGTGCTCCAAGACCGACGACGCAACCTTGGAGTCCAGGAATGGTCTCTATAAAAGAGGGGATATTACCCCGTGACTTGCGGATGAAATATGTGTAATCCCCGTACATGCGTAGAACGCTGTCATCGGCACGGTTGATTATCTTCTGATCATGGAGAAGATACATATCGGCACCCATCTCCATGATGTCCTTGTCGTCAGTTATCATCGGCTCCCCCGGATGGTTCGCCGAGGTCATAATCAAGGCATCTTCTTTAAGAGAATCGAATAATATATGTTGCATCCCAGTGTAAGGAAGGAAGATTCCTACGTTGTCCAGGCCTGGAGCTACACACTCAGGGATATCATTTTTTTCCACAAGTACTATAGGACGATGAGGGGACATCATCTTCTGAATCTCTTGTTCGTTAGGGTTTCCATATCTCTTTGCGGTGTTGACGTCACGCACCATGATCGCAAAGGGTTTCTGAGGTCTCGTGTACCATTCTCTAAGAAATTCTACTCTTTTTAAAGTACAGCAAATGTGCATGCCGCCCCAGCTTTTAGTTATCCCTATCTTCCCGTTGGACAACATATGTGCAAAAGTAGGTATAGGGTCGCCTGGGACCTGGTTCCCTTCCTTATCGATAAGGCGGTACGAGGGGCCGCACACAGGGCAACAGATGGTCTGATGGTGCAATCTCCGGTTCGTTGGGTCCTCGAATTCCCTTTCGCATTCGGAACACATGGGGAAGTCGTCCATCGATGTACTGGATCTATCGTAAGGAAGTGATGAAAGTAATGTGAAGCGTGCTCCACAGTCTGTACAAGAAGTGAACGGATATCTTGATCTACGTCCTTCAGAACGTATCTCCTGAAGGCAGTTGTCACAGATGGCGGTGTCTGTAGGGATCGAGACCCCGCCCTCTCCAGATGAGGATCCGACTATAGAGAAATCATCCCCTAACGAGATATCTATTTCTTCGGTCAAGATTCCATCTATCTTGGCAAGAGGTGGAAGGTTATACAGGAGTTCGTTAATCAGGTCCTTTCCACGTTCGCACTCTATGATGACGTCTGAGCCGTTGTTCCAAACCTGTCCACGAATGCCAAGTTTCAATGCAGTACGGTATACCGCAGGACGGAAACCGACCCCCTGGATGGTTCCTTTGATGCGGATACGGGTTCCTTCAACCATATTCAGATCTTCAGATGATCGAGGGCTCCCGCATTCTTAGCATCGACCGCACAATCGGATTCACAAGTGGCTATTCCACGCAATCCCATTTCAAGAAGCTTTATGAGATTTTCAGAGTTCTCGGCCATTACTTTCTTGACCATGTTCGTGTCAACGTGCTCGTCCTTCCACATGTCATAATCAGTTATCGTAGCTAGGCTACAGTAGCACATACCGAGTTCTTTCGCGAGTTGGCATTCTGGGACCAAAGTCATCCCTATTATGTCCGCATAGTTGCGGAACATTTTACTTTCTGCTCTTGTAGAGAAACGAGGCCCCTCTATACAGATATAGGTCCCGCCTACGTGATGGCGGATTCCAAGTTTCTTTGCTGCATCAGCAAAAACATCTGACATATGAGGACATAAAGGTAGAGGTAGAGCGATATGTATCGCCGCATCGTCGATGAAGGTTAGGTCGCGGAATCTGGTGAAATCAATAAAATCATCCACAATAACGAGGTCTCCTGGTGCAAATTCCTCTTTAAGGGAGCCTACGGCACACGCGGATATGATCATCTCCACACCCAATTTCTTCAAAGCCCACATGTTGGCCCTGTATGGTATATTGGTCGGGCTTAAGTGATGGTCCTCTGCATGGCGGTATAGAAAAGCAATCTCCACTCCGTTCAGTTTTCCTATCTGGATCTTATCCGATGGTTTACCATATGGAGTATCTGGGTACTCTGTCGATTCAATCTTGAAGGCATCCGCATTGTATACGCCAGTGCCACCTATTATTGCTATCTTCGGCATACCGTATGCATTATAATTAAAGTATAAATCAACGCAGTACGCAAGTTCCCAAGTTCATAAATGTTTTATCGCCTGGAAGGGCGTTTCATTTATGGCCCTCTTGCTTTCCTCAAGTGTCAACCCTGCACCTAGAGCAACTTTCATTGCCTGTTCCTCTGTCATAAGGTTGTTCGGTGCATGTGTGTCTGAATTGATCACCATCTTAGCACCTACTTTCCTTGCCATAGATGCTACATATCCATTTGTGATGTTGTGATACATGCGACCGGTTATCTCTAATATCACGCCATTATCAGCCGCGGCCTGGGCAGCCTCCTCTGTAATTAATCCAGGATGTGCCAACACATCGATATCTGGATTCTGTGCGGTAATAAGGTTGGTCCCCTCGGCAACAGGTTCTGCCACAGTCTCACCGTGAACTACGATCCATTGGGCTCCAAGTTTTCTTGCCTTTTTCGTTATATCTGCAATTTTTGAAGGTGCTACATGGGTTATTTCAACTCCGGGTATCACCTTGATATTCTCATCACTGAGATCTGCGGCCTTGACCAGATTGGATACGACGAATTCTAAATTGGAATAGTCAACGTGATCAGTTATAGCAATAGCACTGTGGCCGAGGACGAATGCTCGTCTTACAAGTTCTGCGGGTATGAGCTCCCCGTCGCTGAATATGGTATGCGTGTGAAGGTCTGCTCTCATTGTCTCCTCTCCGAAAGTTCTTCGTATGTATTCTCCAACGGAATATCTTCCGCTTCGATTACCACCATTATGTGATAGATAAGGTCGGCAAGCTCTTTGGATGCCGCTTCTTTATCACCGTCTTTGACACTCAATACGAACTCAGCGGCTTCCTCGACAACCTTTTTACACATCTGTGTCTGATTCTTAATAAGCTTACAAGTATAACTTTCATTGGATGGGTTTTCTTTACGGTCCTTTATAACACGTGCCAGTTCTGGTATGACAGCCATGGTCCTGTCCAAAGACCCACTGATAATTCCGTCGAAACACGATGGTTTCTGTAAGTGGCATGCTACCCCTGTTTGATCCACTTTAACAAGTAAGGTGTCTGAATCACAATCTGTCTGCACTGAGATTATCCTCTGTACATGACCCGATTTCTCCCCCTTTTTCCAAAGCTCCTGGCGGCTCCTGGACCAGAAGTGTGTGTATCCTGTGGTCTCCATCAGACTTACGGCCTCGGCGTTAGCCCAAGCGACCATCAATACCTCGTTAGTTCTCCAGTCCTGGACAACTACGGGGATAAGTCCGTTCCCGTCATAATTCAGTTCGATCATCTGATGACCACTCCTTTGTCTTCCAGGTATTCTTTGACCTCTGACACCGTGAATTTTTTGTAATGGAACACCGACGCGGCTAGGGCAGCAGCAGCATCCGTTCGAGTGAACACTTCATAGATGTGCTCAATGGACCCGCAGCCTCCAGAAGCTGTGACAGGTACGGGAACAGCGGCTGAAACAGCTGCCGTAAGAGGTATGTCGTATCCTGTTCTTTCCCCGTCAACGTCCATCGATGTAAGTAGTATCTCTCCAGCACCGAGGCCGGCCACCTTTATCGACCACTCTATGACATCCATTCCTGTTCCCCTTGTGCCTCCGTGGGTGTATACTTCCCATCTATCGCCTTTACGCTTGGCATCGATGGCTACTATCACGCACTGCCCTCCAAATCTTTTGGCACAATCCGATATAACGTTAGGATCGGATATCGCTGATGAGTTCATAGATACTTTACTTGCACCTGCGTCAAGTACCAGTTCCATGTCATCTGCGTTTTTTATCCCTCCTCCTACGCATAGGGGTATGGTCAGGCCCTTGGCAGTTTTAGATACCACATCCAACATGGTCTTTCTCGATTCAAGTGATGCTGAGATATCCAATAATGTGATCTCATCTGCATCTTGTCTTTCATACTCTAAGGCCATTTCGGAAGGGTCGCCTACATCCCTTAGATCTTTGAACTGTATGCCCTTCACGACCTTTCCGTCCTTCATATCCAGACACGGGATGATCTTTTTAGCGGGCATTACTTAATCTCCACTTTATTTTTGGTGCTAAGTTCGCTTTGGCGGACCCGTGTTGCTTTATGAAGTGCTTTTCCTAGAGCCTTGAAGGATGCCTCCACCATGTGGTGCTCGTCGAATCCACGAACTATGGATACGTGTAATGTAAGGCCAGCAGACATGGCGAAACTTCTGAAGAAGTGTGAATATAAAGGGTCAGGACAGTCGATGTCGGCAAAAGGTCTATCGACAATATCTAAAGAGACCATTACCAGAGCGTCATCCATCGGTATGAACTCTGTAGCTATACGTTCTACAGGAGTGTCCCCCAGGGACTTTTTAAAAGCCGTTCCAAGGGTGATTGCGAGATCCTCGGCGATATGATGTTCGTTATCTCCTTCAGCTTTAAGTTTAAGATCGAACGACGCATATTTCACTAGCGTTTCTGTCATATGTTTAAGGAATTGAATTTCGCAATCGACCTGGAATACACCGGTGCCGTCAAGGTCCAGTTCAGCGATTATCTGGGTTTCCCTGGTGCTGCGTTCCACTTTTGCCCTTCTTACGGTCATTATATGTAAGAGAACTCAGCCCTATAATAATTATTGTGGATGTTCAAGTGAAAACTATATTCAAACGAGGACATTCGAAACAGGCGGCGGAGGCACCCGTGGTCCCCCTGGCGATATACAGCTCTTCTATCATCCCGCTTTCTTTGACAAATTGACAGATGGTACACAAGACATCGTTAACGTCTAGACCCTCGAATATAGCATCCGCGGCCCTTTCGATCATTTTATAGAAGTTCTCGCGATTCGGGCTGTTTTCTATTACTTCGCTTCCGCCCCTTACGCCTTTAAGATATTGTGAAATCGCGGAACCGGTGACTCCGAACTTTCTGGCGACCTGTATCTGATTATATCCATGTTTATCTATCAGACATCTAGCTATCGCCCCACGAGCTGTGGGTAGTACATCAAACACGATTAGTTCACATTGAAAGTACATTAAGTCCACTATACTATCGGGACTTATATTTAACATCTTTTCATAAAAAATTATAAGTACATAAAAAATTAGATGTTCCAGGGCCTTTCCCATTCCCAGGGTTTTATATCATTCGTATAAAGTGCCAGGCCCACTACGGCTGCGTATGCACCAAGATCCCTGAGGACCTCAGCATCTCTCCGTTCTGTCACTCCCCCTGAGGCGATGACCTTATGCGGACATGCAGATATGAACTCTCTCGCTTGGCGTTCATCAACCCCTTTCTTTCTACCTTCCACGTCCACGTTTGTGTTGAGGACCGCCGCCAATGGTAGGTCTTCGATGACATCGAACATTTTTTTTACTGTTATCGTAGCTGACTCTTGCCATCCTTTGATGGTTATCTTATCTCCCCGGGTATCCATGGCCAGGGCGATACGCCCCGGATATTTCAATGAGATATGCTCCAACCATCCTATCTCTTTGATGGCCTTAGTGCCGACCACCACTCTGTCCACCCCGGCATTGATCAGCCTGTCAACGGTCTCTTCGGAACGTATTCCTCCACCTGCTTCCACCGGCACTCCTGACCCATTGGCTATTTTTTCTATGGAATCTAGATTATCTCCTTTACCAAAAGCGGCATCAAGATCTACCAAATGTAGATATTCTGCACCTTTTGATACCCAAGACATCGCGGCATCAAAAGGATCGGGGATTTTCAGCTGTTCACTTCCAAGCTCCCCTCCTACCAGTTGTACTACATGTCCATCTAACATATCCACAGCAGGAATGATTAACACTGGCACTCCTCTGATTTCTGATATTTGGATGCGACAGTACTAACGACAACGTTAGAGTAATCTACAACATCTTTTTCGACCTGTACGTAACCCGATCCACATTTCGTATGAGGGTTCAACGGCATTCCTCTATCACCTCTGCCGTCTTTTTTAAGATCATGTCGTTCAGTTCTTCGGTGCCTACTGTGATACGGACGCAATTCTCCGTTCTACGTTTTGAACCGAAATCCCGTATCATGACCCCTTTATTCTTAAGGCCTGAGACCAACTCGGCATGGTTTACAGGCGACCGGGCAAGTATGAAATTGGAATCCGACGGATAGGTTTCGAATCCTAGGGCTTTGAGACCACTATCCAGTCTTGGACGTTGTTCCCTGACCAGCGCAACGCTTTCCTCGATGAATTTCTGATTTTTTATTGCGGCTATCGCCGCACCTTCACTGATTATGTTAAGAGAATACGGTATTTTCACGCAGTTCATCATCCCGGCCACGTCCAGGTTTGATACTGCGTACCCTACCCTGAGTCCAGCCATAGCATAGGCCTTGGAAAACGTCCTGATAACTATCAGGTTATCGAACTCGTTGACCTTATCGATCATTGAACTGTCACTATACTCACCATAGGCCTCATCCACCACTACGATACCGCCAAACCCAGAGAGTATCTCTTCTAGGTCCTTCTCGCGGAACGAGTTGCCCGTAGGGTTATTTGGGGACGGCATTATGGCCACTTTAGCCTTGGTCTTGAGGAATGCATCTACGTCCAATTGAAAATCTTCTGTAAGTTCAACCTCAATCGTACTTCCTCCGTTCATTTTCACAAAGTAATCGTATAGCACGTAGGAAGGAACTGGCACAGCACAGTCATCGTTCCATTCTGTGAATGTTTTGAATATAACATCTATAACTTCGTCCGATCCGTTACCGGCGACGAAGTTCTCTCTTTCAAGACCATAAAGGTCTGCTAACGAATCCCGGAGATCATCGGAATAGGTGTTTGGATATCCGTTAAGGTCCCCTGTCCATTGGGAAAGGAACTCTTTAGCAGAGGGATTAGAACCGAGGACGTTCACATTTGTATCCATCCTAATCTCTTTTCTGACCTTAGGGTTGTAATATCTCGTGAATCCTCTGGTGGTGCTTCTCATGTTGTCCTTGGACACCATCACTCCACCAGCCTCTCCATGGAGAGTGTAAGTATGCCAGTGGCGCCTATTTTAGTAAGGTTATTGATGGCATCATAGAGTTGGGAGTCGGCGATCACCGCGTGTACGGCAACATGATCTTTACTACCGGCTATCTCCAG
This sequence comes from uncultured Methanomassiliicoccales archaeon, assembly GCA_964369035.1. Lineage (GTDB taxonomy): Archaea > Thermoplasmatota > Thermoplasmata > Methanomassiliicoccales > Methanomethylophilaceae > VadinCA11. The sequence continues at coordinate 8,439 of CAYJDU010000014.1, forward strand.
TACAGTAGGGCCTCCGATACCGGGCAGGAACTTCCCGACCTCGTCGATCTGTGTCCTAGGAACGTTGGCCATAAGATATTTACGGCCTTCGGCGTTGATCACGCTACGTATAGCCTCGGTAACTTCCATCATGGCCTCATTTTTCTTTGCACGGGCTTTATCAGTGGTTACGATAGCGGCCTGAGACTCAAAGAGTACTGTCGATTCCCTAAGACGGTTCATCTTCAACGTGGATCCTGTAGATACTAGATCCACTATGTGATCCGATACGCCTAGGTATGGCATTATCTCTGCCGCCCCTGAGATCGTTATTATGTCCACTTTCTTATTGATAGAATCAAAATAGCGTTTGGTGACCTTTGGGAACGACGTAGCAATACGGCTTCCATTCTCAACGTCCCCTGCTGACCTGACGGATGAACCATCCGGTACCGCAAGGGAAAGGCGGCAGTGCCCGTAGTCTAAATTGAGTATATTTTCCAATTCGTACCCCGACTCCTCTACTTGATCAAGTCCGGTTATGCCGAAATCGATAGCCCCGGAATGTACGAACTCCGGAATGTCTTGTGCACGTACGAGCATTACCTCTATGTCGCGGTCCTTTACTTGGATGTAAAGTTTTCGCCCCCATTCCTCTCCGATGTCCAGTCCGGCCTTGGTGAGAAGTTCTGCAGACCTCTCGCTAAGTCTTCCTTTATTCGGGATAGCCATTTTCAATGTCATTTTATCGCCTTTATATCGTTAAAAAATATCATATCAGACCTTTGGCCTTTGCCAGTTCTGCGTTGAGTATAGAGCCTCCTGCCCCACCTCTTATAGTGTTGTGTGAAAGTGTGAATGCTTTGTAATATCCATTACTAAGGCGTAGTCTTCCGACCGTTACGGCCATACCCTTGGCACGGTCTGGAGTCCCAGCGTAAACATCGAATACAGGTTGAGGGCGATTGTCCTCGCTCCTGACTATGACCGGTGATACAGGTGCCGATGGAAGGTCAAGCATCTGAGGCTCTCCGCGGAATGATGAAAGAGTCTCAGCAAGTTCGCTGAGGGACGGCCCGTCCCTAAGTTTCAATACGAAGGATTCTGTATGACCATCGATAACTGGAACCCTCGCACAGTTGGCCATAACCCTCACGTCAGCGAAGCGGAAGATGTTACCATCGAACACACCAAGCATCTTGCACAGCTCGGTTTCCATCTTCTCTTCTTCCCCACTGATGAAGGGAACAACGTTACTCAGGGCATCAAGTGACGGTACACCGGGATAACCAGCGCCTGAAAGGGCTTGATATGTTGAAACAAAAACGTCTTCCAGTCCGTATTCGGTATCGATGACCTTCAATGGTAGTGCCATCCCAGTGGTGGAACAGTTCGCATTAGTGACTATGAACCCTCCGCTCTCTTCGTAACTCTTCTGTCCTTTCACAGATTGAAGGTGGTCAGGATTGACCTCCGGGATAAGTATGGGGACATCGGGGTCCATCCTGTGTGCCCCGGCGTTACTAAAAACTGCTACACCAGCGTCGGCAAGTTCTGTCTCTGTAGGTCCTGCAAGTTCGCTGGGTATCCCGCTAAATGCAATCCTTGAATTGGAAGCGATCTTCTCGAGGTCCATCACCTCGATCTCTCTATCAAGGGTCTCCTCTTCGAATATATGGTCTCTGATCTTGAGGACGCTCCCAAGCTTCTTGCCTTCAGACCTTTCTGATGCATAGAGTCCTTCTATCTCGAAATATGGATGGTCCTCTAGCATTTGGACAAATCTCTGTCCAATCATTCCTGTGGCGCCTAGGACCGCAACACGCGTCTTTTTCATATGATTTTTCTCCCTGGGTCGTCAGATTCAGATGACGGGTATAAAAACTTGAGCTTACTCTTTGAAAAACTGTTTCTGTCTTTCTTTAGATATATCCAACAAGAGTTCGGCAATCTGTTTAGCTTCGTCCTCTGATAGGCTCACCTCTTCGCAAAGTTCGTGATATCTCTGTATGACCTCACGTTCCTTTTCTTCGCTCCAATAGCTCTGAGAGGATTTTTTCTTAGCCTTGGCAAGCTCATCGGCTATCTCCATACGTGTGGCGATAAGATCTATAATCTCGGCGTCTATGGTAGCGATTTGCTCTCTCAACTCTTCGGTATCTGGCGTCTGAACCACCGACACCACATAAAGTTAGCCGTATAAAATATCTGACGTTCGCCGTGAAGAAAGGCAACAACTATTGACGAATGATCCTCTTATCGCACATACGCTTTGAAAAGTACGTCGTAAGCCGTCGTAAGAATATCCTGAATGGTATCATGTGATCCTGTACCATTTCGGATACAAGCAGTCAAATAGACACTATATCAACGGTCCCGTGACAAAGGACTGATCACATTTCTTAGTTCGATGTCCATATGTGATAAAATGTAACGTGACCGATTACAGAACGTGGAATTCTTTGGTGCTACGTACGTTCAATTTTCCAGTCCGTCCTACACGTATAGCTCCTACGGCGATGTTAGCTCCCTGTGCGGTGGTCATGAACGGGATTTCCAGTTCAACGGCCAGTCGGCGCATGGTGTAACCGTCGCGCCTTGCACCAGATTTCATGGATGGGGTGTTGATGATCAAGTTGATCTTCCCATCCCTCATAAGGCCGATGGCGTTAGGTTTTAACCTTTCTTCAAGTTTGAACACCGTGGTGGTCTCCACTCCGTTCTCCCTGAGATACGTGGATGTGCCTTTTGTGGCATATATCGTGAAACCCATGTCCTTTAGACCTACTGCGGCATCCAGTATCTTCGACTTGTCCTGATCGTTCACTGTTATGTACACGCCGCCATCCATAGGCAGCTTGTTTCCTGCAGCGATGAGCGCTTTGTAACAGGCCGTATAGAAATCCTCGTCAATACCCATGACCTCCCCGGTGCTTTTCATCTCTGGCGTAAGTATAGAATCTATTCCGGGTAGCTTGAGGAAGGGGAAAACCGACGCTTTAACGGCGTAATGATCAATAGGTTTATAGCCTGAAAGTCCGAAGTCCTTTAGCTTTTTACCAAGCATGATCTTTGTGGCGATCTTAGCAAGGGGTACTCCTGTCGCTTTTGATATGAACGGTATCGTTCTGGAAGCACGGGGGTTCGCTTCGATCATGTATATTATACCGTCTTTAATCGCTAACTGTAGGTTCATCAGACCTTTTATGTTAAGTGCCAACGCAACCTTTTCCGATATCTCGACTATTCCTTCTATCATCTTTTGGTCCAGTGTGAACGGCGGAAGGACCATCGTAGCATCCCCGGAGTGGCATCCAGCATATTCTACGTGTTCCATTATCCCTCCTATGTACGTGTCCTCGCCATCGCTGACCACATCGATGTCTATCTCTATGGCTTCAGATAGGTATTTGTCGATAAGGATAGGGTGATTCTTCGATACTTTCACGGCGGTCTCCACGTAGGTCTTCAATTCTTCTTCAGAATAGACGATTTCCATCGCCCTTCCGCCGAGGACGTAGGAAGGTCTCACCAATGCAGGGTATCCGATATCTGAAGCAATCTTCTTTGCATCTTCGAAGGAATATCCCGTGCCTGAACTGGGTTGCGGTATCTTGAGGTCGTCCATAAGTTGAGAAAACCTTCTTCTGTCCTCTGCAACGTCCATGTCGTTGGGGCTGGTACCTAGGATCTTCGTCCTGGTCCCTTCCAGTGCCCTTTCCAGATCGATAGCGAGGTTAACGCTGGTCTGTCCCCCGAACTGTACGATGACGCCGTCCGCTTGTTCTTCCTCTATAACGTCCAGCACATCCTCCAGGGTCAGAGGTTCGAAGTACAGACGGTTGGATACGTCGAAATCCGTTGATACGGTCTCAGGATTGTTGTTTATCATTATGGCATCCACGTTCTCTTCCTGAAGTGCAAAGACTCCGTGGACGCAGCAGTAATCGAACTCTATGCCCTGACCGATCCTTATGGGTCCACTCCCGATGACGATTACGCGTTCTTTAGTCTCGTCCCTGAACGTCTCTGAAGAACGTCCATATGTGGAATAGAAGTACGGGGTCTTAGCGGGGAATTCCGCAGCACAGGTATCTACCATTTTATAAACAGCGAAGTCCCCCTCGCTTTTACGCTTGATCCGAAGGTCTTTCGTGCTGATATTGATAAGTTCTGCTATGGCGTCGTCGGCAAAACCCATCTCTTTGGCGGCTCTAATGAGTTTTCCGTCCGCCGGTCCTTCCTTCAGGCATTTTTCCATCTCTATGATGTTCCTTAGTTTGATAACGAAATAACGGTCCCATTTCGTTAGGTCCACTATCTTTTCGATGGACCATCCCTTCCTGAGGGCTTGACCCATGGCGAATATACGGGTGTCTGTCGCGTGCTCTAACTCATCCAGGATCTCTTCGTCGGTCATATTTACCGGATCCAATCCTTTCACTCCAATCTCCAAGGACCTGAGTCCTTTCAGTAAAGCTTCTTCGAAGGTTCGACCTATTGCCATGATCTCACCTGTGCTTTTCATCTGGGTCCCTAGATGACGGTCCACCGTACGGAACTTGTCGAAAGGCCATCGAGGTATTTTTACCACGACGTAATCGATAGTAGGTTCGCAAGCTGCGTAGGTTACGCCGGTTATGGCGTTAGGTATCTCGTCCATGGTATATCCTAAAGCTATCTTCGTCGCCACACGGGCTATGGGATATCCAGTGGCTTTCGATGCAAGGGCAGAGGAACGGGAAACCCGGGGGTTGACCTCTATAAGTCGGTAATCTCCGTTCGCTGGGTTGAAGGCAAATTGGACATTACATCCTCCCTCTATGTTCAGCTTACGAATGACCTTTATGGACGCGCTTCTAAGACGCTGATGATCATAATCGGAAATAGTTAGGAGGGGAGCACAGACTATACTTTCTCCTGTGTGTATCCCCATAGCATCCAAGTTCTCCATCTCACATATTATTATGCAGTTATCGTTGGAGTCCCTCATCACTTCATACTCTAGTTCCTTCCATCCAAGGACGCTCTCTTCGATAAGGACCTGGTGGATCCGTGAGTACGCTAGACCACGGGCGCAGATAGTCGCTAGTTCCTCCTCATCATACGCTATACCGCCGCCTGTACCTCCTAGCGTATACGCAGGACGCACTAGCACAGGGTAATGGCCGATCATGTTCGCGGCCTCTATGGCCTCAGGTATCGTTTTTACGCTACAGCTTATTGGGACCGGTTCCCCTATCTCTTCCATGGCCTTCTTGAAAAGGTCTCTGTCCTCAGACATGGCGATGGCGTCAGGCTGAGTTCCTACAAGATCGCACCCAAGTCTCTTTAGGGTGCCGTTATCGTGGAGTTCGGAGCATATGTTAAGTGCCGTTTGTCCACCCATCCCTGATAGGACGCCGTCCACGCCTTCCTTCTCTATAATGGCGGTCACGGTCTCGGCGTTAAGGGGTTCGATGTAAACGCTATCGGCCATATCCGT
>CAYJDU010000015.1:0-13436 GCA_964369035.1 uncultured Methanomassiliicoccales archaeon
GTAGGATATTCTTCGATGATATAGCATTTGTACGGTAACTCGTCAGCTATCTCTTGTAATATCCAGGATGCCGTTTCCATGCGGTTCTTTTCCTTATCCACAAACATCAGTGAGTCCGGTACGTCATATTCCATCCTAAGGAATTCTGTGGCCTCGTTAAGGTCATCGGCATAAAGTAAACCTTTGAGGATGGTGCCGTCGTCGGTCACCAACTCATATTCTTTTGCGGTGTGTTCCGCCCTTCGTATCAGACGACGTCTCAGCTGGATGCCGTCCTTGAAGGATGAGGAACAGAAATGTATTCTCTTACCAGGATGTGCTTCGATAAGTGCCAGCGCTATCTCTTCAGATCCTTTTATGGCCGAAGAGGTATCATTTTTGAGAAGATATCCATTATCCTTCATCATGTCCCAGTTGCTTTCAGAGAACTCCAGTTCGTTCAGATTAACGAATAGGACGCCAGCTGAGAATGCTTTACCAATCAACGAGTCCAGGTCCTTTTCCCGGCCGGGTAATGCGGGGACCTCTATGCCAACGTCAAGTCCTTCGATAGAAATGACCTTTTTCAATTCTGTGGTATCGAAGTCCATCCATTCCTCTTCGCGAGGATGGAAACGGATTTCATCCAATCCGGCCTCCTTGAGCAGACGGACCTTCTTGACATCTATCATCGAGGTGTACAAATGGATATGATGGCCCAAACCAAAATGATCCTTCAACATACGAATGTAATGTAATGTCAGGTCCATATCATATAAGGGGTCGCCACCAGTCACGCCGGTGCCCAGGGCGTCCATGGCCTCAGCTTCTTTTATAACGTCTTCATCCGACGAAACTTTGAGCTCGTTGGCATATGTGCCAGCAATACCTTTGCGTTCTAAAGATACAGGACAGTATTTGCATCCGGTGCCACATTTACCTGTGACGAACAGGACCATTTTAGACCCCTCGGAACAATAATCGCATCCTGGGGCCATGTCCCCATTCACCGCGGACCCACAATCCAATATCCTCATTACCATGACGTTCAATCTCCCCAACGTATTATTAACCCTTGTAGAAATAACGATATGATGAAAAAGGACACGCGTCTGGTACTCGCACTTGATGAGACCGACGGTAAGAGAGCACTGGAGATAGCTGACTCAGTATCCGATGTCGTGGACGCGATAAAGATCAACTGGCCCCTGGTCCTGTCCGCTGGTCCTGGGATGATAGACGAACTTGCTAAGCGTGGTGACGTAATCTGTGATTTCAAAGTCGCGGATATACCCAACACGGTCAGTCTAATCGTGAAGAACTGTGTCTCCCGTGGAGCATCAGCGGTCATCGTCCACGCTTTCACCGGCGAGGATTCTATGTTGGCGGCCATCGAGGCCGCCGGTGACGCAGAGATATTCGCGGTGGCAGAGATGAGTCATCCTGGTGGAAAGATGTTCACCGCCCAGCATGCAGAGGAATTCGTAGAGATGAGCGTAAGATGCGGAGTCTCTGGTTTCATAGCGCCTGCGACCAGGCCGGAGAGGATAGCGGCCATACGTTCTGTGGCTGGCGATAGGACCATATTGTCTCCTGGTGTCGGTGCACAAGGCGGTAGTGCCACTTTGGCGATAAAGGCTGGTGCGGACTATGTAATAGTCGGCCGTGCAATCTACGGTTCGGCAGATCCTCGTGCCTCGGCGAAGGATTTCAAAGACCAAATTTCGAAAGGTTCCTGACCATCTTTCCTCCTATCATTATAATACGTGCCCGTAAACATATATAGCCAATCAAACATCAATCGCCACTTTAAGGACGGAGACCTTTATAATGCGAAAACTCGAAAAACAAAATGCTTCCGTAGCAGGAAGGAAAGCCCCCGTTATCGGTCTAGATAACGAGGGATCATGGATCAAAAAACATTGGCTCTCGGTGACGCTCCTCTTATTGGTAGTGCTCACTGTGTTCGTTAGGACAATATTCTCCTACGGTCTATCTGCCGGTAGCGACTTCGCTTTATCCGGCGCAGGTGCCGCAGAACACAAACATACCATCGAAAGTATTCTGATGGGAACATTCGGTCTTTCTGACCCTTCACTTAACTATCCCTACGGCGGCACATTGATCCAGCCTCCATTGGTGGATATGATTTTGGCAGGTTTCGCTTGGATAGTTACGCTTTTCGGCGTATCCATATCAACTGCTTCAGCTGGCGTTCTGGCCTTCTCCGGGCCTATAGCTGCAGCGATTACCGTGGTCCTCGTTTACATCCTTGGAAAAGAGATGTTCGACAGGACCATCGGCCTTATCTCAGCTTTACTATTCGCTACGCTCCCCTTATTGGTCGTTACTTCCGTATTCTCTAACGGTTCAGGCATGGGAGTGGTCCTGATGTTCTTCGTGATAGCTATGATATTCGTCGTTAGAGCGATGAAAACCATCGAAAAATCAGAACGTGGGATAAAAATAGCCTTCACGAAAGATGTGCTGAGATACACGATCCCCGCTGGGATAATGTTCGCGGCCATAGCACTTTCGTGGAAAGGATTCAGCATGATAATCATACTCCTGGTTTTCATGATGGCAGCCAGCGTTGTACTATTACGCTTAAAGAACAGGGACTTCAGCACTTCTCTCGGTGCTTACGTCACGATGATTCTTATTGCGATATTGGTACCGTTACCTTACTACGTTGCAGCAGGGTTATTCACACTGGTTTTCACCGGTCCTCTTCTATTATCCATAATCTCGATAGTCGGCGCCCTGATATTCTACGTCGTTAGGAAAAAACCGATATTCCAGTCTTTCCTGATACCGATAATTGTATCCGTGGTGATCTTCGCCGCATTATATCTGGTGTCTCCCGGGTCCTTCAATGACGTCGTATTAGGGAATCAGATCTACGAGACATCGCTGATCGCATCGCTCTTGGCATCATCCAGTATCTCGGTATCATACATGGCCACGTTCTATGGATGGGCTACGGTTTGGATGCCCTTTGTGATGATCACTTACATGCTGTACAAGTTCAGTAAGAATAATTATCCGCTGAGCAAATTAATGACGCTCTTTTGGATAGGTGGGCTGTTCATATTGAGCTGGTTAAGCCGTGATAACGCTGTAATGGCTGGTGCAATGTACGCTATCGTTGCATCTGCGGTGCTTGTTAAACTTTACCGTTACATTCAGATGACTGCATATTTCCAGTCTATCCGTGGAGGAGGATGGAAAGCCAGTCTGAAGAAGTTCCTTAAACCTGAGCCCTTCATCTCTTTGATCGCCGTGCTCTTCTTGGTCATAGCGCCTAACGCCATGTTATTGGCGGATGCTAGCACCTCAAGTAATCGTGATAACCAGGTCAGTGCCGGATATCTGGGCGGTATAGGCTATACCGTGGATACTGACGACTACAATAATATGAACATGATATGGGACGAATATTACGGCCAAGATAAGGTCGGAGCCCTAGTCACATGGTTCGAGAATTCATCAACAGCCGTCGACAGAGGTAAATTTACCTCGGTTACAAGCGATTCTGGTCAAGGTGCCTCATCGGCATCTAACATAATGTTAGCAGAAGGTTCGGCAGGAGCCCTTGCCGCCATGGCTTTACGCATGATAATCGGCGAAGGCGTGGAAAAATATCAAAATAATATCAACATAGATGCGGCGGTTCTAGCAGGTGTTGCAGAAATAATCAACGATCCTGCCGGATCCAAGGACAAGATCCTAAAGAACCCCGACATTTATCCTGGTGTCTCTGCGGACATCAGTGATGAGAACGCAATTTATCTGGTGGCCATCAAATATATCACGGATGAACTAACAGAGACCGAGATATACGATTTCTATAACGGTATACGTGAAGAGAGCGAAGGCGCGATAGCATATGTCGCCCTAGACGCAAGTATGATTCCTCTGGTACACGGAGATGGATCCATTTTCTCTGCTATCGCATATCTCAATGACTACGAACTGGATTCCAACGGTGCCGCGACCAAGTACTTCTCATACGGATACAGCGGTGTAAGTTACAAGGAAACCATTTTCAGTTCATTCCTTTGGAAAAGTTTGTTCGGGATCAATAAAGAATCCGGCATAACCACCAACTTAGCTGACCTTGTGTTCAGCGACGGTACTGTAAAAGCACAGCCTGGTCTAGGGTTAACCGGTTTCACTGTTGATTATTGGTATGTAAAATACAACCCAGATAACGACGCAACCATCGACGACGACGGTTGGGTGTTCATGGATGGTTATGAGGCCATCGCTAAACAGAAGACCGATGGCGGTCTGATCAACTATTTCTCAAGCCTAGTAATGATGAAAGTAACGGACTCGGACGCAATAGAGTCCCAGGAAGGCGTCATAACTTACGGTACCGATCCAATGGAGGGAGCCAAGATTACTGTGTTCGAAAAGGACAGTAACGGAACATTCGTTCAACGCTCCACCTCCTTCACAGATGAGGATGGTAATTATTCGGTAAAGATACCGACCACCGGTGCAGACTATGAGATTAGAGTATACACCGCGACGAACAAGGCCGTGGGCGGGACATATATTGGTGTCATAACACACCCAGATGTGGATTATTCGATCCCAGTTTCCATGGTCTCTGGGACCGTTGAAGGTTATACCAACGGTGTCACTTTGACCGCTGTCGGGACCTACTCTGGAGCGAAAGCAGACACTGTCACGTCGATACACGGTCACTATGAGTTCTCCGGTCTGCCGTCAGATCAATATACCATCACAGCAAGTCTAGGAACCTATACAATCGGTACTCAGACGGTCACGATCTACCCCGGAGCTAATTCCGGAGTGGATTTCGGGTTATCGGAGCTAATCGTAACGGTGAAGGATGTGTACGGTGCACCTGTCTCTTCAGCAGAGACCGTGGTAATAGAGAGTAAGCTCACCGGTGTTACATACGAGCAGATAACCGCCGATGGGATAGCAACCTTCTTTGTTATGCCGATAATCGATAAAGTTGCCAATTCCGGGGAATACATCGTTTACGTAAAGGATACGATAAGCACATCCGCTAGTGTAAAGGTCAATAGTGCAGCGGTCACAGAGACCAAGGTCACCATTTACGATACTATGCATATAGCAGGATTGACGGGGGACGTCTCAGTCATGGCCCCCGGATACTCGTCCTCAGGAACCAATGTAAATGTGGACATACCTGAAATAGGGGATTCTACCTTTACTTTGATATATGACGGCAAAGTGCAAACAGTTACCAATGGTGTGCCGTCTGGTATCGAGTTACCTTTAGTAGAATTCACTGCAACATTGAAGTCCAAATCCGATAAGCTGATAGCTGGAACGGTCACGTTCTTCGGTATTGTAGGTGAGTCCACAGAAGGGTTGACCATGACCTATATGACAGGCGACGATGGAATCATCGACGCCATGTTGCCAGAAGGCGACTACGTAGCATATGCGGTAGGAAACGATGGTTCGTGCTCTATATCGGACGTCACTGTGGAAGCTTCTGGAACTACGGATCTTACAACTGACGATGGTCGTAAACTCACGGTCACATTGACATTCAGTTCAGGCGTGGACGGATCGAAAGGTCTTGCCTTCAGGCAGGTCCAGGTCGATGTGGAAGTGGAGGCCGGAGTGACGAAGACCATATTCGGAATGACGGATTCCAAAGGCAAAGCCATAATGACGATACCTGACAACAAAGTGGCCACGGTCAGCATCGCCGCCGAAAGTGCAGGTGAAGTAACGTGGAACGCCGTCGTGAATAAGGAGGTCACATTAGGAGCGACCGATGTTTCTATGTCTCCCTTGACCACTGTTGTAGCCAAACCTATGATAACTGGTACCGGTACGTCGAACACATGGCTTTTAAAGAGCTTGACGTCGACCCCTATCGAGTTATCAGTCCCTAAGGAAGTTGCTCCAGGCACATACTTCTGCGTGGAAGAGAACGACCCAGGGGTTTACACATACAGTAAGGTCGACATATACGCAGGTCAAACGAATATGTTAGTTCAGCCTGATACCAAGGTTGAAGAGTTATCCTTAGTGAACGTTGAGACCCCCGATGGGGCCACGGTCACAGTGGAGGCGGACCCGGTCAACGAGGACGCAGTTTATTACAAGATAAACCTCCTTTCTAACGACAACTATCTGTTGGAATCATCCAATAGTTATCTGTTCAAGGCAGTAAAAGATGATCAGATATCCTACATCAAATATTACGGAATGGTTTTAGACCATACCGATTTCGAACTTAAGGACAAGGTAACCTTGAAGGGATACGTCGGTGTGGACGGTGACGGAACGGCATGGATGACCATCGGAACTATCAGTCTGTTCACTGAGGTGAAGGATGGAATGTACGAAGTGGATGTCCCTGCTGTCGACGATAGAGTCAACATCGATGTGAAGGTGAAGGCAACGCCTTCCGGAGCCGTCGGTAAATGCGACTATGTTGGAACAACGTATGTCGACATCACAGAGGCATCAAAAGGCACCGTGATAACTAAGAGTATGCAGGTGACCGGTTATGGTACGCTTTCGTCCGTTACGGATAAACTCACCGTGGATGTAACCAACGTATCATCTACTGGCTCAGGCACTTTCACATTCGATATAGAGGTCTATCCAGCAATTGATGCGACCGTCACAAAGACATATGCGGTGAAGGCCGTGGGTCCGTGGCAGTTGGATAAAGCATACACTGTCACTGTGGTAGGGGCAACATCTGAATCTATCACGGTTAACGGGACTTTCGATCCCATAGTAATCGGGGACGGCAACAGGGAGATGAAAGTCTCGCTTGTCGATCTCAGTGGCACCACAAAGGCCACAGGCGAGATCACTCCGGGATATGTAGACCCTGACACGATAAACACGGTCAATATGATTGTAGCCGGAGAATCCGGGGCCAGTCCTGACGCGGTCACCGATCACGAGTATCTTTATGCCGTGACCATAAGGAACGATGCCAATTACATGATGGAAGCTGTGTTCGATGTGACTATCGTAGGAACATACACAGGAACATATACGGTAACCGACGAGAACGGACGTATCATGGACCCGGACGGTTCCTTCCCGGTTGCAGGTAAAGCGGATACCACGTTATACGTGAAGTTGATGAAGATCGACGGCGAGGATATCCCAAAGATCACGGTCAGCGCAGTGATCACGGCAACAGATGGAACGCCAGAAATATCTGGCCCAACGAGCTACGAACTGGAATCTAAAGCAATCGAATTGGATTCTTCGCTTTCTATCGACGGTAACAACGTCTACGATGAGGGTAGCTCACCACAGACAGCGTTCTGGGTCCTTCTCCTGATGAGCGTGGTCATGATCGTGCTAGTATTCTGGCTCGGTTCTAAGAGGGGGGTGTTCACACGAAGAAAGTAATCTCATTAATCGGGGCAATATCGTTGATATTCGTCGCAGGACTATGCATGGTAACGGTAGCTGACGATTCGAACGCGGAATACTTCAACGTGGAGCCAGTGGATGGTTACATCGTGAAGGTCAGCGGTTCTCTACAGTATGAGGCGCCATTCTATCATCAGGATTATACGACGATGAAGATCGACTATAATGCATATCTGTTGAATTCCGATGGCGATAAGATCACAGGAAAAGTTTCTCCTTCCACCGGTACATATCTCGCCAACGGCGTCAAGACCCTAAAGGTCACAGCACCTGCGGATGCTGGCATCTACAGATTGGTCGTCGAGTACGAAGGTACCATCGACGATGTCGCGTACAGTGGTTCCAGTGAGGCACTCGTAAGAGTCGTCGTACCAATAACCCTGACCGCCGATATCACTAACACAGGTGACGTCACAGGCTCGATAACTGTAAGTTTCATGCTCAAAAAAGATTCCTCCGAGGAATTTAATGCCATAGAGGGCAGTGAGACCACAGTAAACAATCTTGAGCCTGGTAGCACGAAGACGGTCAGCTACGAATGGGTGACGGAATCTTTAGGCAACGGTAAGTACACGTACAAGGCGGTAATGACCGACGGTAGTGCGCTCAGCGAAGGTGAGTTCTACATCGGTCACAACGAGTACCAGTGGGCTACGATAGTTATGGCGATATTGTTCATCATACTGATCATAGCGTTGATATACGTTGTTCGCAAACCGGTGAAGAACTACGGTAAGCCCAAGGGAAGACGTTAAAGATCTTAGTGGGGGAAACCCCACTCAACTTTATTTTTTTGACATAACCACAGCGGTGGCTATATCGGAACGGGTGCGTTCCATGACGCCCCTGGCGATGTCTTGTTTTCTTCTCATGGGAAGGATGGCATCGGGGACATCGAACATCAGTATCCCGTCGGTCACATCTTCCATCATTTCGTAAACAGCTACGGCTTTTTCGACGTTACCGTTCATAAGGTCCTTTAGGACAACACGTCTCAGTTCACCGACGATATCTGCAAGACCCAGTGACCAGGAACGTTCGTCGATTCCAAGGTCCTTGTAAGAAGGTACAGAACCTTTCTCCAGGATCTCGTTAAGGATCATAGCCTCAGCATATTCCCCCAACGCGTCGGAGGCTGGTCCGGTGTAAAGTATGGAAGGTTCCCCACAGATCTCTAGAGTCAGGTCCTTGACGAGTTCCGAGATATTTTCCATCTCCTTCGTATCAGGTTCCCCCTCGTGTATGGAATGAATGATCTTCTTGGAACTTCTAGTGATCTCCCGAGAAGCCCGTATGGCCATCTCTCTGTTTTTTTCCATAACAGTAAAACGTTCAGCTGCCGATATCAATGATTCTGAAAGTCCCTTCATATCACTGGTATACGCCCCCGAATCTTTAAAGGGAGGTGAAGAACGATTCCCTAAGTCTGCTGTTGAACAGTTCTTCTTTGATCCTACGGTCGAACATAGTCTGATCTGGCACAATAAATTCTAGTTCCCTGTAAACAACGTCCTTAAGCGTAAGCCCATCTGCTCTTGCAACGCCGAAACTTATATCTTCCCCATCTAACGCTCGCAGGACGTCTTCGTTCTCCGCATCTCCGCGTCCAACGGCCGCTATGGCGGACATCATACGTCTGACCTGGTTCCATAGGAAATATACTGCACTACAGTCCAATATCATCAATCCGCCATCGGTCCATATATCTGCCGATATCAAGTTTCCTAAAGTGATCTTGTCATTGTGTTTACTGAAACGTATAAAATCATGTTCTCCTAAGAATAAGGAAGCACAACGCTGTGCCCTTCCTATGTCGATCCCTTCAGAGGACATAACGTAACGGTATTTTCGTAAATTTGCGTACCTTATAATATAATCGTCTGGCACGATCGCGTATGAACGATAATAGACGCCTCGAGAGACTGCGTTTAGAGCCTTTAGCAGTACTCCAAAGTCTTCGAAACACGTGTTGAAGATCACGACGTTCCCAAGAGCATTGACGCCTCTATCGGTCCTACTGGCTAATTGGAGGTCTATATCCTCATTAGGCATATTGCGGATATCTCCGAGATTATGATATATCTCGCGCTCTACAGTTCTTACTCCGGGTTGACGTTGTGAACCGAAGAAATCATTGCCCATATAGGCGATCTTAACTGCTATCCGGGTCATGCCTTACGAATCTCTCTCATATGGTCGATCCTACGTTGGATAAGATCTCTGGTGCCGATGTCATGTCTTACAGTCACGCCATCGCTCATCACATATCTCAGGGCGGCCTCACAGTTCCAATCCGCTTCGTCAAGTGTTTTACCGATACCGACTATACCGATAGAACGGGACGTACCCGTCACTATCTTACGGTTAACGATGTTAACGTTTGCGTAGTATATCTTTGAACCAGCTCTGTCAATCTCCTCTTCATCCACCCTGATCTCATGGCCGACCTCCGATATGGTCCCGTAACCACGTGGCACTACGTATTTACATACAGTCGCCTTTTTCGCGAACCTGACATTCTCAGAAAGGGTGCCTTTGGCCATGTCCCAGCATATCTTTTCAAAATTATCCTCTAGAATAGGTAGGACATTCATGGCCTCTGGATCCCCGAACCTAGCGTTGATCTCTATTATCTTCGGGCCGTTCTTGGTGAGCATGAACTGGCCGTACATGACACCGCGATAAGGGCATCCGTCCTCCGTCATGGCCTTAACGATATGCTTCAGTATGTCTAGGGCTTGCTTTCGTTCCTCAACCTTTACGAATGGGAGTAGATGATCGGCGTCCGAATAGGAACCCATCCCTCCTGTGTTAGGCCCAACGTCTCCTTCATAGGCCCTCTTATGGTCCTGAACAATGGGCATCGGTGCAATCGTATCGCCGTCACAGAACACCATCTGAGTGAATTCTTCACCTTCGGCTTTCTCTTCTATTATGACACCAGAATTCCCGATATTCTGATCAAATATCTCGTTAACATAATCCATGATATCTTTCTTGGTGTGCAGATGTTCTCCTTCCACCTTGACGCCTTTGCCTCCCGTTAGGCCGATAGGTTTCACCACGATTTTGTAATCGATATTTTTTAAATATTCAGGGATTCCGTCAGGACTATCAAAGGCTGCGTATCCCAGATTACCGTTAATCCCGTATCTCTGCACTAAGTCTCGCATAAAGAATTTAGACGTCTCTATCCTTGCTGCCGCTTTATTGGGTGATGCACAAGGTATCCCAGCAGATTCCAATGCGTCCACGACACCGTCGCTCAAAGGGGACTCCGGCCCGATGAATGCCAGTTCTATAATGTACTTTTTAGCGAATTCAAGTATTTTTGGTATGTCGCTTTCGTCGGCAAAAATAAAATCCTTGGCCATTTTCATTATGCCAGGATTCTCGTTCTTCATAACAGCATATATCTCTGAACCTGCTTTATGAAAAGCCTCAACTGCCGCACATTCCCTGCCTCCGCCCCCTATAGTAAGAACTCTCATACTTCGCACCTCACAGTTTCAAAGCCTCTAGGATCTGGTCCACGCCTTGGTCTTTCTTCGCACTGCATCTGTACATCGACTTATGACCGCCCATCAGTTTACTGTAATCATCAGATATTACGTCTGGATTTACGTCTACAGCATCGGCTATATCGATCTTGTTCAAGATAGCCAGGTCCGAATGAAGGAATATACTGTGGTGTTTCCTTACCATGTCGTCCCCTTCGGTGGTTGAGATGACCGCGACCCTGTAATCGGTTCCCAACGGGAAATCTGCAGGACACACGAGGTTTCCTACGTTCTCTATGAATAACACGTCATAATTTTCCAACTCTATCTTATCTAATGCTTTTGCTATTAAGTTAGAATCCAGATGACATTCCGATCCTGTGTTGCAGTTGACAACGTCCATACCTGAGGCTTTCATCCGCGCGAAATCATCATCACCGATGACGTCACCGGCGATGGCGCACACTCTGACGCCTTTATCCCTTAGTTTCTCTGCCAATTTGATGATAAGTGTTGTTTTTCCGGAACCAATAGATCCCATAAAGTCCACAGATCGGATTTTATGCTCCTTAAGCAGACGATAATTCTTGTGAGCCAATTTGGAATTCTCCTTGAGTACATCGAATTCCATGCCAACCTGTATGAAGTGCATACACGGTCAACATCATTTCCCGTAATAATACTAACCGCGAGTACAGCACAAATAATCATAAATACGGAGCATGATGAGGAATCGTTCAAATGAGCTATTCCGAGTCGTTATCCAAACTTCTGGCATCTGCAGGTGTCAAAGAAGGCTGTAAAGTTTCTGTAAAAACCAAAGGTCGTAGTTATACAGGTATCATAATGCCTCATCGCGATCATAGTGCGCCTGATATACTTGTGTTGAAGCTGAGCAGTGGTTACAACGTCGGTGTAAGGATGTACCCCGATTCCAATATCGAATTACTCGAGGAATCTAAAAGAACAAAGGTTGAACCTTGTGTAAGTTCACCGATAAAAGGCCTAAAGAAGCTGGTGCTGATAGGTACCGGCGGGACTATAGCATCATATGTGGATTACAGGACCGGCGGGGTACAACCTGCTTTGTCAACTTCAGAACTTGTTAACGCTGTACCAGAGCTAAGGGATATCGCCAACATAGAGGCCCGTGTCCTGTTCTCTATATTTTCGGAGAATATGAAAGTTGAACATTGGCAGAAGTTAGCTTCTGTAGTAGAAGAAGAGATAAACAAAGGAGCGGACGGCGTAATAATACCTCACGGTACAGACACCATAGGATACACTGCCGCAGCTCTGTCCTTCATGCTCGATAAAGTTTCTAAACCAGTAGTTCTCGTAGGGTCCCAAAGATCCTCGGACCGTCCCTCTACCGATGCCATAGGTAATCTTACGGCTTGTGCCAGATTCTGTGTAGATGGTAACAGGGCTGGGGTGTTCGTGTTGATGCACGACACTTTAGGCGATGATTCCTTCGCGGTGCACTGCGGCACCCGGGTAAGAAAGATGCACACATCACGTCGTGATGCGTTCAGTAGTATCAACGCGCCTATTGTGGCACATATGGATCTGGATGGGAAGATCAAGTTGACCAACGATGGTCGTCCAGTTTCCGATGACAAGGTTCAGGCTAGGACAGATATGGAAAAAAGATGCATTCTCCTTCAATATTTCCCGGGGATGGACCCTGAAGTTTTCGAGGATATCATGCTTAAGAGCAAGGGCGTCGTCATCTCAGGTTCTGGACTGGGTCATGTGAACGAGGATATGATCCCCCTAATCAAGAAGGTCTGCGATGCTGGAACGATAGTGGTGATAACGTCCCAATGTCTAGGTGGGACGACCAATCTCAATGTGTACAACAACGGTCGCAATATGCTTGCCGCCGGAGCTATATCCGTGGGGGATATGCTTCCGGAGACCGCCTACGTTAAGCTCATGTGGGTACTTGCCAATTCCAAAGATAGGGACGAGGCAGAAAAGATGATGATGTCTCCGTTGGCGGGAGAGACCGGAAAAAGGAGGCTTGAATGATGGAAGATTACGAGATGATGTGCGGTATCGAGATACATCAGCAATTGGATACGAAGAAACTTTTCTGTTCTTGTGATACTACGTTACATGACGATGGGTCTGGAAATCACTATCGTAAACTCAGGCCGACCGCAAGTGAGTTGGGCGTCATAGACCGTGCGGCACTGGCGCAGCATGAAAGGAATATGAGTTTCAGATATCAGTGCTGTGGATCTTCATGTCTTGTGGACCTTGATGAAGAACCGCCTCACGAGGTCAATGCGGATGCGATGGATGTCGCCCTCACGTTCTCGTCCATGCTGAACGCGGACATGATCGACGAGATACACTTCATGAGGAAAATCGTGGTCGATGGTTCGAACACAGGAGGATTCCAAAGAACGGCCCTGGTATCCACAGGCGGGGAGGTGGAGGTCAACGGCAAGAAGATATCGATACTGTCTGTATGTCTAGAAGAGGATGCGGCACGTAAGATTGAGACAAAAGGCAACGAGGTCA
>CAYJDU010000016.1:0-12955 GCA_964369035.1 uncultured Methanomassiliicoccales archaeon
AGGAATGGTTGAAAGAGATCAATCGTCCGATCATCATAGAACCGGATATCACGATTCTTCTGGATATCGATCCGGAGGAAGGGATGCGCCGGGTGAATCATCGCGGCGAGAAGAGTAAATTCGAAGTTAAAGATTATCTTGAACGAGTGCGTTCTAATTATATCGAGTTAGCAGAAGAGAACAATTTCCACATCGTTGACGC
The DNA here is from genome assembly GCA_964369035.1 of uncultured Methanomassiliicoccales archaeon. Lineage (GTDB taxonomy): Archaea > Thermoplasmatota > Thermoplasmata > Methanomassiliicoccales > Methanomethylophilaceae > VadinCA11. Next base: position 203 of record CAYJDU010000016.1, read on the forward strand.
CTCGTCCTCTAAGGACCAGGTACTGAACGAAGTTATTACGATCATAGGTGAATAAAATGCATCCCTCAGAAGAGATTTATTGTGAAAAGAGCTACAGGTTGAAAGGCAAGACAGTTGTAATGGGAATAACCGGGAGTATCGCGGCTACAGAATGTTTTTCCGCCATACGGGACCTGATACGTCATGGAGCAACGGTGATTCCGGTGATGACCGATGCGGCATGTGATCTGGTTACCGTGGATACCATAGAGTTCGCTTCCGGTATCAAGCCGATAACCAAACTTACGGGTCAGGCAGAACACATCAAGCTTATGGGTGACGCCCGTTCGGCGGATCTGCTCATGATCTACCCTGCAACGGCCAACACCATATCGAAGATAGCCAATGGCATCGATGATACCACCGTGACGTCAATGGCCACTGTGGCCCTCGGTAACGGCCTTCCTGTCGCGATAGCACCAGCGATGCACGAGGCGATGTTCCGTAACCCTGCAGTGGAAGAGAACATGGCTAAACTGAAGAAGATGGGCGTTCACTTTGTAGGTCCACATTCTGACGGTATACGTGCCAAAGTGGCAACAAGGGAAGAAGTGGTGGCCTGGGCCTCCAAGCTTCTGTGCGGTAACGATCTGGACGGTAGGAAGATACTCGTTATCGGCGGACGTTCTGAGGAACCGATAGACAACATGAGGATAATCACCAACCGTTCCACAGGTCTTATGTCCGTATCTTTAGCAAAAAGAGCTTTTGAACGAGGCGCAGAAGTAGAGTTATGGATGGGTGCCAGCAGTGTAGACATACCAGAATACATAAAGACGAAACGTTTTGGAAGTGTCGCCGATCTGGTAAAACTGGTTCCGAGGATAGACCATGAGATCGTCATCGTGCCAGCTGCACTTTCTGACTTCGCCCCCACCAAGATGTTCCAGGGTAAGATACCAAGTGACGAAAGTTTCAAATCTGATTTCGTACCCGTGCCTAAAGTGTTACCGTTGATACGTGAGAGATGTGAGAACGTCATAGGTTTCAAAGCAGAATCAGGCCTTACCGATGACCAACTGATAGAACGTGCTAGACTGAGATTGAACGATTACGGACTCAAAGCTGTGGTGGCCAACGATATTGATGCCGCTGGTAAGTCCTCATCCGTCGCACTTCTCGTCACTACGAACACGGTAGCGGACATATCAGGATCAAAAATAAAAATATCCGACTCGATATTGGACTTCTGTTCGGAGAAATTATGATATCGGCATTCTCTCCCGGTCACATAACCTGTTTCTTCCAGCCGATTTCATCATTAGATCCGTTGAGTGCAGGCTCCAGAGGTGCTGGCATCAGATTGAACCTGGGCAGCACCGTGACCATAAAGCCTTCCTCAAAGAATGAGACAGTTATAGAGATGGATGGGGAAGTGATAAAGGGGGAAATCGTCCGCAGAGTCGTCAAGGATTTGGATTTAGAAGGACATTATAGGATATACATAAGGCACGACCTTCCGGTGGGCCAAGGTTTCGGGATGACCGCTGCCGATGCAGTTGCAGCGGCATTATGTATGTGCCAGATCAATAATAGGAACACATCAGAAGGATACCGTGCCGCACACGTCGCAGATCTTTTAGAAGGCGGAGGTCGCGGTGACGTATCAGGAATAACATCAAAATATCAACAACCGGTCCGTACCGTTGCTGGGATACCGCCTTTCGGTAAGGTGGAGGATTCTAAGGTGAAAGTAGGAGAGCTCACATTGGTCACTCTAGGAGACCCACTAATCACCAGCACAGTGCTTTCAGATAGGGATAAGATGGCAAAGATAAGGGAGGCTGGTGCAAAGGCCATGGACGAGTATATGGCAAATATGTCCTTGAGGTCCCTATTCAAGGTATCCAATCAGTTCTCCAAGGATGCTGGCCTTCGTACTCCAGAAATCGATAAGGCCATAAACGACCTGGAAGGAAAGGGATACAAGGCTGCCATGTGCATGCTGGGCAACAGTATATTCACAAACGCTCCTTTAGAGATAGTAAAGGAGGTACTTGGTGACTTTTGGAGCACCAAATGCACAGCTACCACAGATAGGGCTAGGATCATTCGTACAAAGTGAACAACTTATCGTCGCCGTCCACATCGAACAATCCTATCCTGGCACCACAGTCCAGCCATCCGTGTGCATAGTTCACGGCGGCGAAAGCTGTGACAAGATCACCTTCTGAACGAAAATGTTTAGCATCTTTGTAATAAGATTCGGCCATGTTCAGGAAATCATCGGCCATCCTGCGTCCGAAAGATCTCTCTGGCGGGGCGATTCTCAGTTTTGCTATCGCTCTAGACGTTATGTCCAAGTACCGATCTATCTTCTCGGAGGTCACCACATCCTGCACAGGCATACCCAGTCCATACATCTAGTTAAATATAATTTTATGCGGTTTGAGATAAGATAATATCATCCGAGGGATATCGTGGGCTCATGATCATAGTAGGCGGTTCATCATCCAGGGACTTGGCCAAAGAACTGGCTACCATATTGGATTGTGCCCATGTACAGGCTGCTACCACACGTTTCCCGGACGGGGAATGTTATACCAGGATAGATTACAAAGAATTAAACGACGACGTGGTCATCGTTCAGAACACTTATCCCGATGGGAACATGATCGAGATGTTCCTTCTACAGGACGCTGTTAAGCGTTTAGGTGCAAAGACGATCACTTTGGTCATACCATATTTCGGATACGCAAGACAGGACCGTGTGTTCAAACCTGGTGAACCTGAAAGTGCCAGAGTGATGACTAAGCATCTCGGCCTCGTTTGCGACCGTATCATAACCGTGGATATCCACAAAGAAGATGTTTTGAATTATTTTACCTGTCCTCACGAGGACCTGAAAGCCGCTGGAGCTATAGCCGAATATTTCAGAGACAAAGAAGTTGATCTTGTGGTTTCCCCGGATGTGGGTGCCATAGATCGTGCCAGATCCGTTGCTGAAAAGTTAGGGGCGAAGTTCGATCACCTTAAGAAGACCCGTATCTCTGGTTCTGAGGTCCGTATCGAACCATCGGATGCGGATTGTAATGGTAAGAGTGTCCTCATCGTGGACGATATGATCTCCACCGGAGGAACGATAATTGCGGCCGCACAGGCCCTTAGGGAAGCAGGAGCGATCAACGTCTACGTTGCATGTACCCACGGAGTGTTCGTTAACAACGCTATCGAACGTCTTACAGGTAGCTCTTTGGACACCCTTCTGTGTTGCAATACATTAGAGAACGAAGTTTCACACATATCGGTGGCGCCGATAATAGCAAGCGCGTTGAGTCGGTGAATTAATGAAAAAGAATGAGAATTTCGGCGAGTGGTACAATGAGATCGTAGAAACAGCAGGTCTATGCGATAAAAGGTACCCTGTTAAAGGCATGAACGTTTGGACGTCGTACGGATGGAGGATCATGACTTTGATCGATTCCCATACCAGACGAGAATTGGATGCCACGGGGCACGGTGAGGTTAATTTCCCATTGTTGATCCCGGAGACCGAGTTCAAAAAAGAGAAGGACCATATCAAAGGATTCGATTCCGAGGTATACTGGGTGACAAAAGCCGGAGACAATGAGCTGGATGTACCATTGGTCCTAAGGCCTACGTCGGAGACATCCATGTACCCGATATTCTCGTTATGGATAAGGTCTCATCAGGATCTTCCGTTGAAGGTTTTCCAGATAGTCAACACCTTCCGTTATGAGACTAAACAGACCAGGGCGTTCATGCGGGTACGGGAGATTCATTTCTTCGAATCACATACCTGTCATACAACCGAGGAGGATGCACAGTGCCAGATAGAAGAAGATATCGAAATATTGGTAAAAATATCCCATCAGTTGTGTCTTCCTTATTTCCTCCTTATGCGTACCGATTGGGACAAGTTCCCAGGTGCCCATTATACCGTAGGTATCGACACGGTCATGCCTAACGGTAAAACGTTACAGATCGGTTCGATACACCATTATCGTACCAATTTCGCTGTACCATATAACATCACGTACGAAGACATCGATGGAGATCATAAGCACGCTCATCAGACCACATTCGGTATGAGCGAACGGTTACTCGGTGCGATAATAGGTGTTCACGGGGACGACAAAGGTCTGATCCTACCACCTCCCGTCGCACCGTTCCAAGTTGTCATCATACCTATACTATCTAAGAAATCACCCGAACAGGTGGTGGACGCATGCAAACTCGTTACGGACATCCTTTCCCGGGATGGGATAAGGTCTAAGCTGGACGACGGGGACGATAGACCTGGTGCCAAATATTATGAATGGGAGATGCGAGGCGTCCCGTTACGTATCGAAATAGGTGCCCGTGATTTAGAAAACTCGGTGGTGACCTTCGCAAGAAGGGACACTGGGGAAAAGGGGACTATCGATCTTAATTCCGTATCCGCAGGAGCCAAAATGCTACTGGACGATATCTCTGCTACCTTGTATTCAAAAGCCAAAGAGGTCCAGGAATCCATGGTGACCGATATCACGACCATGGACCAAGCGCCTAAGGACACGGATGAGACCACGGACGATGTTATACTCAGGTTCGGCTGGTGCGGTAGTGAGGAATGCGGTCATACCTTCGAGGATACCACTGGATTCAAGATGCTGGGAACATTGTTCAAGGCGCAAAGATCGAAATGCGTATGCATCGTCTGCGCTGGGAACGCAGAGAAGCAGGCCTACGCATCCCATCCTATGTGAGCAATTAATTAGGACGGGAGGTATTGAAGAATATGGCGTTCCAAGAGAATGAGCAAGTATACCTAGAGGACGGGACAGGAAAAAGATACTGGTTCAATATGTCTTTCGGTATGATCAAGGTCCAGTCCCTAGGCACCGTGGACGGCTCCAAGTTCAAAGATGCGGAGGACGGTTCCATTATAGACATAGCAGGAGCGAAATTCACTATATTCCGTCCAGGTGTCATAGAACTGATAGAATCCCTGGACAGAGGGGCACAGATCATCACACCAAAGGACGCAGCCCCGATACTGATGAACTGTGACGTTAAGTGCGGTACCATGGTATTGGAGGTAGGAGCAGGTTCCGGTGGATTGACCACCGCACTGCTTAACGCAGTATCGCCATCTGGAAAGGTCATAACCGTAGAATTGAAGGAGGAACACGCCAAGAGGGCCAGACGTAACATCTCACGTACCGGCTTGGACGCGAACTGGGAGTGTGTAATCGGTGACGCCAAGGATGTGGAGTTCGAGGGTGTAGCCGACGTTCTTACGATGGATATGCCCGACCCCTGGTCGGCGTTGGACAATCTACTACCTCATCTAAGGTCTGGAGGGCGGATATGCATATACGTACCGAACATCAACCAGTTGGAATCTTCTGTGTTGGCGCTAAGGGAACGTAACTTTGTCGGGGTGAAAGCATCCGAGACCATGAACAGGGAGATGGAGGTACATCGTGGTGGTGTACGACCGTCATTCGAGATGCTTGGACACACGGGTTATTTGATATTCGGACGTAAACGTTCCTGATTATGATAAAATAACTTATTAATCATGGTTTGTATTATCGAAAGTAATGACAGTTATCGAGATACGCATTCAGCTCAACGAAGGCGTTGCAGACCCTGAGAGCAAGAACATTAAGAAGACCTTAGAATCCATGGGATTCAAGATAGGTGGAGTCAAGACCTCGAAGGTATACGAGATAGAGTTCGATGGTAACGAATCGGAGGCGACGATCGAGGGAGTGGAGATGAGCAAAAAACTTCTTGCGAACCCGGTTATCCAGACTTTCAATATCACCGTGAGGTGATCCCATGGCAAAGGAGCTGATGACCAAACGCGATGTTTCTTACGAGATATTCGACATAAACATGCTTGACGCGACGGATGATGAGCTAGTACGGATATCTGCGGACATGTCTCTTAGCTTATCCCTCGATGAGATGAAAGTCATTAAGGATTATTTTGTCAAGGAAGGCCGCAACCCGGTAGACATAGAACTTCAATCCCTAGGACAAGCTTGGAGCGAACACTGTTGTTATAAAAGTTCTAAAGCGATTCTAAGGGAGTTCGTTTTCGGTATAGACCGGGAAGACGTCCTATCAAGAGGTGACGCCGGAGTGATGGTCTTCGACGATGATTACGCATATGCTTTAAGGATAGAGAGTCACAATCATCCTTCCGCGGTAGAGCCATACGGAGGAGCTGGCACAGGCGTAGGAGGGATACTAAGGGACGTTATATGTATGGGGGCTCAACCCATAGGATTGGGCGACCCCTTATGTTTCGGTCCTCTCGACAGAAAGGGAGAGCTTCCTCCGGGGACCAAACATCCCCGTTATCTGATGAGCGGTGCTGTTTCTGGGATACGGGATTACGGCAACAGGGTCGGGATACCGACGATCACAGGCGGTATGTTTTTTGATGAACGTTATACCAGTAACTGTTTGGTGAATGTATCCTGTTTAGGCTTAGTAAAACGTAAGGACCTTCTAAAGAACCACGTCGGAGGACCAGGGGAAATAATGGTCCTTATAGGCGGGTTAACAGGACGTGACGGGATACACGGGGTAAATTTCGCATCCCGTGATCTTACTGGAACATCTGACGAGAAGTCTCGTGGTTCTGTCGGGGACCCTATCACAAAAGAGTCGGTGATGCACGCTTGCCTGGAGGTCAGCGGAAAACACCTGGTCACAGGCATGAAGGACCTGGGAGGTGGTGGCCTTAGTTGTGTCATAGGTGAGATGGCACTGGAGGGAGGATGTGGTGCTGACATCAATCTAGAGAAAGTACCCGTCAAGGAATCAGGTCTGGCACCATGGGAGATATGGGTCTCTGAATCCCAAGAGCGCATGATGTGCTCCTGTAAACCTGAAGATCTGAAAGAAGTCCTGGCTGTATTCGATTCATGGGATGTGTTAGCTACACCTGTGGCTTTGACCACGGATACGAAACGCACTCGTATATTCTGGAACGGTGAGCACATATTCGAGATGGACCAACATTTCCTCACCACCGGGCCGTTATACCGTAGGCCTTACGTCAAACCTGTCGTCTCAACTGCGGAGGATGAACGTTCGCCTCGCATACCTAACGATCAGAAGACGATCCTTAGGCTACTTTCAGATTTCAACGTAGCATCAAAAGAGTGGGCCATAAGGCAGTACGACCACGAGGTACGTGCTGCAATGGTGATACACCCTATGGTCGGTGAGATGAACATGACAGGTCCTGGTGACGCTTCTGTTCTCAGGCCCGTACCATCCAGTATGAAGGGGCTAGCTGCCGCCATCGGCTGTAACCCTTGGTTCACGGCTTTGGATCCATACAAAGGCGGTATGTCTTCAATGGACGAGGCGTGGCGTAACGTGGTGGCCGTAGGGGCTATGCCTAACGCTATGACCGACTGTCTTAATTTCGGGAACCCTGAGAAACGTGATAAGTTGGGCGAGTTCAGAGAAGCGGTCCGCGGTATAGGGGATTTCGCCAAAGGTCTGAACATTCCGATACCTTCTGGGAACGTCAGTCTTTACAACGAGTCCGAAGGATCTTCCGTACTGCCCACACCGATGATAATGTGCTGTGGTCTTATGGACGACATATCCAAAGCGGTGACGGCGGATTTTAAGAAGTCCCAGAGCAAGATATACGTTATAGGTGAGACCAAGGACGAGATGGGCGGTTCGCTGTTATACCGTATATTTGGTGGAAGACAAGGTATCGTACCAGGCGTGGACGTGGACAACGTCCGGGACCTTACCGAGAAGATCTTAAAGGCAATGGACGAAAGACTGATCGCCTCATGTCATGACTGTTCCGACGGAGGTATAGCGGTGGCAGTGGCGGAGATGTGCATCTCAGGTCAGGTAGGTGCTGTACTGGATACTCGAGATATCAAGGACCCAGTATCCGGAAAGACGTTATCCACACGTATAGCTCTGTATTCTGAGAGCAACACACGTTGGATCGTCGAGGTCTTCGAAGAGAACGTCGAGGCTTTCGAGAAGATAATGGATGGTTCAGCTCAACCGATAGGTAAGACTGCTGGTGATGCATTAAGCATTCGCGACAGCGGGGCATTCATAGAATTAGAGGAGATGCGCAAAGCTTGGAGCGATCCCATCCGGGATATCATGGAGGGATCCAAATGAAGGACGCCAAAGTATGCGTGTTAAGGATTGAGGGTACTAACTGTGAGGAAGAGACCGCAGAAGCATTCAGGATGGTGGGTGCTAATCCAGAGCTGGTACATCTGAATCAAATGAGGCCTGATGCATCTGCAGACCTAAAACGAAGTCTTGAGGATTACGACGTATTGGTGATTCCAGGAGGCTCTTCTGCAGGTGATTACGTTAGAGCCGGGGCGTTGTTCGCAGCCAGGATCGAGAATACGATTAAGGTTCAGCTAAAAAAGTTCATGGAGGACGAAAAGCCTGTGGTGGGTATCTGTAACGGATTCCAGACTTTGGTGGAGCTGGGTCTTTTACCTGGGGCGGATGGAGCAAAGTCAGGAAAACCCACGATGACCTTACACACTAACGACTCGGGGAAGTTCGAATGTCGCCCCACCGTTCTTAGGAACGATAACCGTGGAAATTGTAAGTTCGTTTCAGAGATACCAAAAAAAGGACGTGTAATGTTCCCTGTGGCTCACGGAGAAGGAAAGTTGATAAGCAATGACCCAGACTTCGTGACTAAGTTGGAAGACAACGATCAAGTCGTGTTCCGTTACATCAAACCTGACGGAACTGACGCTGAATATCCTTGGAACCCTAGTGGTTCTCTGTCGGATATCGCAGGCATATGCAATCCCGCAGGTAATGTGATGGGAATCATGCCACATCCTGAGCGTGTGATGACCCTCTATACATGTCCTGATTGGACTAGGAACATAGGGCCCGAAGAAGGGGATGGGATGTTGATCTTCAGATCTATAATCAAGAGTCTGTGATCACATTTCCACTCGGACCTCTATAGGATCTGTGTCCTTGAGGCTAAGGGTACGTCTTAGGTGATACTGGCACACCACTTCGACTATGTCGGAATAGTGGGACCTTTCAGGTACCACTATGGCACAGTCGATGTTCTTTATTTTAGCTTTATAAGCTATCACATCACCAAAGGTACGTCCCTCATCGTCGAAGCCTTTTATAAGGTGTCCTGAGGTCCCTCTAAGGACCTCCAGTTTTCCTGCGTCCTCTTTGTTAACGACTATGTTCAAAGTGCCTTCGAAGGGACGGAATCCTAAGGTATTCACGAACTGTTCGACGTATCTCGGCTGTGATATGTAATAGCCGCCCTCTCCCATTCCTGCTGCGACGTGGCCTTTTAGAGTTATGTGGTCGGTCAATTCGAAGATCCTCCGGTATTCAATATATTCGCTTTTCAGCCAATTGATCCCAGTATCAGTCAGCTTAATACGCTGTCTTCTTGCACCAAGGTCCCGTAGAATAAGTTTTTCACCAAGAAGTTCCAAGATCCGTTTGGATGCAGACTGTTGGCTCATATCTAGGATATCTCCTAGTTCTCTTGATGAGACAGCTATGTAATCGTTCATTCCACCCAATAGAGCAATTTTCTTGAGAGCTGAGGTGTATTTTTCGTCCACCTATGTTAATGGAAAAAATAATTTATAAACCTACCGCTTTTATTGTAGGTAAGACATATCTCTACGTAGATTATAAACGTAATATAAAGTTGGCCGCCTGGAGACTCCAGGCGGCATTAGTGTTTCAATAGATCATTCTGTCTTTTCTAATCCAGCGCCCGGTCTTTGAACTAGTTGCCGCGATCATGGTGAGTACACCGATGACCGTAAGAACCATTGCGAACCAGAAGTCCATGGACCCATACATCGACACGGCAATGACCACGCCTGTGGTCAGTGCCGCCATGATCGTGACAGTATTCCAGTTCCCAGGTCCGCCAGATGCGAATGCACCGCCTACACCGAAGAAGAGCACGGCCACAAGCAGATTAAGGCTTACGTGGGTAAAGGTCGAGGACACATTGATGTCTAACGCGAAGGTCGAAGCAACGATCGCGATCAGTCCACCTAGGATGCCCAATCCGAAACCATATTTTACAATTTTTGGTCTTATGTTCTTCATATTAATATCCTCATTAAGTTACTTCCTCTTATTTATCTCAGATGTAAAGGTCCCTTATGTTCCTTGTTACGATCCAAAAGATGCTTACGATAATAATTGCGATCTGGTAGATTTCAGGTTCCGTGGTCAGGATAAGGGAGACGAATACTATGGCACAGACGAGGGTCAAAGATCCAAAGACCATGTGACGATTATCCTTTAGGTCATCGTATGCAGCGCTTATCATGGCACAGAAGATGGAAAACAATACTAAAACTATAGACAAGAGGAATATGTCCTCGCCGTACTTGAACACCGAGGCCCATACAAGGAATATACCTGCAAAAATGAGGAAGATCCCTTCTGCGATCCTTCCAGGGCGATTGAATTCGAATTTGCCGATGGCGGAGAACGCCAACAAGAAACCACCTAGGGCTCCGCCGACAATAAGATACGCCTCTGAATCTGATCCAGTCAGGTCAGTGATGGCGGATTCTCCGAAAACCCAACCAGGGTAGTCAGAGAGTGCGATTATCAACAATATTGTGAACAGGGAAACTGCTAAGAAACCCAGCATGGAGTATCCCATACCGTGCTTTTTTTCTGAAACCATGTTAAGGAATAAATCGCAGGGTTAATAATGATAGTGTTTTTATTTACGCCGTTTAGAGCTAATCAACCTTAAATCAGAATAAGGTCTGTCCGTTAACATGAAGAACATATTTTTTGTGGGGACTGCGGGATGCGGTAAGAGCACCCTTGTAGCGGCATACAAGAATTGGCTCGGTGAACAAGGTATAGATTCTTTGGTTCTCAACCTTGATCCAGGGACAGACACACTTCCTTACGACCCCGATGTGGATATACGGGAATGGGTCAACACAGGAGAGGTCATGGAAGAATACGGTCTAGGGCCCAACGGAGCTCAGATTGTGGCAGCAGACCTGATGGCTCTAAACATTAGCAAGATGACCGACGTAGTGAACTCTATGAGGTCCGAATATCTACTTATCGATACGCCAGGACAGTTGGAGCTGTTCGCGTTCAGAGAATCCTCGAAGATGACCATCGAAGCATTCGGTAAAGAAGATTCTATGCTCCTTTATCTGTCGGACCCTGCATTATGCAAGGATCCTAACGGGTTCATCACATCTATGACATTGTCATCCCTGGTACAGTTCAGACTTCAACTCCCTACCTTTGGGATATTGTCTAAATCTGATCTTCTAACAGAGGACCAGAGGGAAAGGACCCTAGGTTGGTTTACGGATTCGGATTCCCTTTACTTCGACCTGCTTGAAATGGATTCGGAGCCTCAGACCGTGGTGGGCTTCGAATTGTTCAAGGCCATGGAATCCATGGGCGTTTTTGGTCAGGTCAGAGCGGTCTCTGCAGAAGATTCCACTGGACTGGCTGAAATATACGCCGCCGCTCAGCAATGCTTCTACGGCGGCGAGGATGCCGGGTCAAGTATGAACGACTGATATCAGCCGAACATATATGCAGGAACAGATTTTATCTTGTTCCGTCCAGCCTCTGTGACCTTGGTCTTTGCTCTCATGAAGTCGCTCATGGTGACAACGTCCCTGCCGTCCCTGATGGTCAGCATACCCGCTTCGGTGCAGATGCTCTTTATCTCTGCTCCTGAAGAGGAATCCGTGACGTCTGAGAGGATCCTAAGGTCCACGTCTGGATCTATGCTCATATGGGTCGTGTGAATCTTGAAGATCTGCAAGCGCCCTTCAGCGTCAGGAAGGCCGATATCGATTATACGGTCGAACCTCCCTGGTCTTAGCAGGGCATCGTCCAAGATATCAGGGCGGTTTGTTGCACCGATGATCTTAACGTCCCCTGTGGGCCGGAACCCGTCGAGTTCTGCAAGGAGTTGCATCAACGTCCTCTGTACTTCCCGGTCACCGGATGTTGCGGAATCTAATCTCTTGGCTCCTACGGAGTCCAATTCATCTATGAATATGATGCTGGGGGCTTTTTCACGTGCCAGTTCAAACAGTTCACGGACCAGCCTAGCACCTTCTCCGATGAATTTCTGAACCAGTTCAGATCCAACTAGCCTGATGAAAGTAGCGTTGGTGGCACTGGCCACGGCCTTGGCCATGAGAGTTTTCCCAGTTCCAGGTGGTCCTACCAACAGGACCCCCTTGGGAGGTTCGATACCTACCTTGATGTAAAGCTCAGGTCTAAGCAAAGGGTCCTCCACAGCTTCGCGGAGTTCTAATATCTCTTTACTGAGGCCTCCGATATCTTCGTATGAAACGTGAGGTTTCTCTATTATCTCTGCACCGGTGATCAAAGGATCCAGCGAAGACGGTAGCACATTCATCAGTGCCAACGTCTGCTTGTTAAGAGAAACTCTAGATCCGGGTATAAGATCGCCTTTTGGAACGTATTCTGAAACCGATACTATAAAATCGGGCCCAGTTGAACTTTTAACGACAACACGACCATCAGGAAGGATGTCTTTGAGGGAGCCGATTATCAGTGGAGGGCTTCTGAGCCTCTCCAACTCGGTCCTTACACGGGTAAGGTCCTTCTGTAGTCTGAACAGCTCACTCTCCGAGTAACGTTTATCGTGTTCAGCGGTCTGAAGGTTCTCCATCAGACGTACATTCCGCTCTTCAAGCGATA